>JBDQNA010000048.1:0-7869 GCA_040261965.1 Flavobacteriaceae bacterium | reverse complement strand
GTGGCAACAGTTTGGCGTTGGCGTTAAAATCTTCTAAGGACTTATCCGTAAAAAACAAGTTGTGGATGGAAACACTTGTGCTTATGTCGAGCCCCGCTTTTTTCGCTTGTTTGATAAGTGGAACGGCATCTTTAGTAGAAAGGGTAGGTATATGCAGTTTCCCGTTGGTGTAGCTTAAGATATCCAAATCCCGTTTGATTTGCATTTGCTCAACCACACTTGGGATTCCTGTTAGACCCAAAGAAGTGCTCACAGGACCTTCGTGCATTACACCGCCGTTCCCCATATCTTGGTTAAAGGCAAAGGACTCTACAAGTCCGTCAAAATCGTGGGTGTATTGCAATGCGAGTTTAAGTACATTGGCATTTTTAAGGGCGGATTTATGATTGCTAAAGCAAACCGCTCCGCTTATTTGTAGTTCTCGAAGTGGTGCCAGCTTACTGTCGCTGTCAGCAGTGGTAATTCGTGCTTTCGGATATAGATGCACTGGACTTGCGTTGGCCTGTTCGAGCAAGAAGGCAATATCAGCTCTGCTGTCAGGCTTTGGATCTGTGTTGGTGTTTAAGGCGATATGAGTAAAACCACTAGATGCCGCAACTTCAAGTCCGTGTGCTATGGTCTCACGTTCTTCATAGCCCGGTTCTCCAAAGGAAACACTGCTGTCAAACCAGCCTTGAGAGATATGTAAGTTTTTAAATGATAATTGTTTTGCTTCGGGATAGGAAAGCTTTTTTCCCATTTTTTGAATGACCCCATCAGCAATATAAATATCTTGGATTGTGTTGTGATGCGGGCTGGATGCATCGAGGATTTTAGCAGCTTTAATTAAGACATTCATTCGCGTCTCCTCAAAATTTAGTTATGCAAAGATAGAAAATAGATAATGAACTACTAAAAACCTTCATAAACACCCAGCCCAAATAAAGCATAATCATATTTAACAGGGTCACTAGGGTCCATTTGTCGAAGGCTATTGTCCAATTCCATGACAGCGGCTAAATCATTTTGTTTTCGTTCTAACAAGCCTAAAGATCGCGCTACATTTCCTGAATGTACATCTAAAGGACATGACAAAACAGCTGGGGGAATACTTTTCCATATCCCCAAATCAACTCCTGCAGCATCAGCTCTTACCATCCATCTCAAAAACATATGCAATCGCTTGGCTGCTGATTTCTTGGCAGGATTTGCAACGTGCTTGGTGGTGCGCTTGGGATGTGAAACAGCAAAAAATAATTGGTGAAACACAGACAATACTGAGTGCATATTTGCTGCATCCGCTTTTGGCACGAATAGCACTTCTAAACCTCCGTATTCGCTATATAATTGTTGCAGCCGTGTCACAAAAAAAACCACATCCTCTAGCTGAAATGTTCGGTGAACAAAGCCATTAAATACCTCTAAGTCCTCTTTGGTATGATTTTGGATAAAATCGTGCGGTGCGTTGTCCATACGGGCCATTAAGGAACGGGCATTAGACATGATACTTTTGCGGTTTCCCCATGCAATGGTTGCAGCAAAGAAAGCAGCTATTTCAATATCTTCTTTTTTTGAAAAGCTATGGGGTATGGCAATGGGGTCCTCATCGATAAAAGCAAGGGTGTTGTATTGTTGTACCTTTTCGTCTAAAAAGGATTTAAGTTCCGTTTTATTCAGCTCCATTGCCCATCAACAAGGGTTAGCATGCGGTCGGCTCGGGCTGCCAAAGTCTTGTTGTGCGTGACCAAAATGACACTCGCAGCAAAGGTTTTGCGTAAATCAAAAAACAAATCGTGTAGTTGCCCTGCGGCTACTGCGTCTAAATTACCACTTGGCTCGTCTGCAAGCAGTAGGCTAGGGCTGTTGATCAGCGCTCTAGCAACAGCAACACGTTGTTGCTCACCACCCGAAAGCATCGTAGGTTTGTGTTTGGCTCTATCGGCTAAGCCAAAATAATCAAGAAGTTCTAATGCACGTATGTTGGCCTCTTTTAGCGTATCTCCTTTAATCAAAGCCGGCATACAGATATTTTCAATTGCAGTAAATTCTGGCAGTAATTGATGTGACTGAAAAACAAACCCAAGCGTACTATTACGGAATGTAGACAAGGCACTGTCGGAGAGCGATAGCATATCCGTTCCGTCTATAGTAAAAGATGTATTAGGCTTGATATCGGGTTTGTCTAGCGTTCCTAAAATTTGCAGCAAGGTGGTTTTACCTGCTCCCGATGGACCAACAATTGATACGATTTCAGCGGGTTTGAGTGAAAAAGATATATCTTTTAGAATCGCTGTATCGTCATAGGTCTTAAATATGTGATGTGCCTCAATCATGTGTTGCAAAGTAACTATTTTTTGATTTTTAATGCTTTGCCAAATCAATAAATGTTTTAGGAGCTGTTCTGGAATAATTTTCTCTAAATTTGAAAAAATCTATAATTATGGCGAAAGCCACACTAGCCGGAGGATGTTTTTGGTGTACAGAGACCTTATTTGCGCGACTTGACGGCGTGCTTGAAGTCGTTTCTGGATATACAGACGGACATATCAAAAACCCAGCATACCGTGAGGTATGTACAGGAAGAACGGGGCATGCCGAATGTATTCAATTGGAATACAACCCATCGCTCATTTCATTTACAACACTACTAGAGGTTTTTTTCGATACACACGACCCAACCACACTAAACCGCCAGGGTGCTGATGTAGGAACGCAGTATCGTTCTGGGATTTATTATCATGACGATACGCAAAAAACACAGGCCGAAGCACTCATTGTTACCCTGACAAAAGATAAAAAATTTCACGACCCCATAGTAACCGAAATTAAGGCTTTTAAGGAGTTTTATCCGGCAGAATTGGAGCATAAAGATTACTACAACCTAAACAGCGAACAACCCTATTGTGCAGCAGTAATTTCACCAAAAGTGCAAAAGTTACTACGAAAGCACGCATCTAAACTCAAATAAATATGAAGTACCAGTCTAAAGACATTTACGATACTGAAATGACAGCTGCTGTGAAGGAGCATTACTATGAGGTGTTAGCAAACCTTGGCGAAAACCCCAATCGGGAAGGGTTAAAGGATACTCCTGAACGTGCAGCCAAAGCCATGCAATTCTTGACTCAGGGATATGATATGGACCCTGTTGCCATTCTTGAAAAAGCAAAATTTGCAGAAACCTATAATGAGATGGTGCTGGTAAAAGATATCGAAGTTTATTCGTTGTGTGAGCACCACATACTGCCCTTTTTTGGTAAGGCGCATATTGCCTACATCCCCAATGGGCATATTGTTGGTCTGAGTAAAATCCCTAGAGTAGTTGATGTTTTTGCACGTCGTCTTCAGGTTCAAGAGCGTTTAACCGAGCAAATTATGAATTGTATTAACGATACTCTGAAACCTAAAGGGGTTGCTATTGTTATTGAAGCTGCTCATATGTGCATGATGATGCGAGGCGTTCAAAAACAAAACTCCATGACAACTACATCAGGATTTTTAGGGGCTTTCGAAGCTATGGAAACACGGAATGAGTTTTTGAAATTGATAAACTCAAAGTAATAACTGGCTAGCCATTATCAATCAATGTTGTATCTTAATTTGTAGCATAACGTTTCTGCCAACCTCATCTGCGTAAAAACGCAACCTATTAAGGTAATTTCTATACGAAACATCTAGCAAGTTGTCAAAAATTAAAGACAGGCTTATTTTGCTAGAGCGGAGGGGATACGGACCCCAGTTTAGTTCTAGACCCAGATCATGATATCCATTTGGTGGCGTACTTATATCCACCAATTTAGACACAATTTTACCATCTTCAATAATGTCCTCAGTGAAGTTGTTGTTTGGATACCGATTTTGTTGGAAAACGGCTTTGCTGTTTACCAGCACATTGAAGGATTTCCAATTGGGAACTGAAAACTGTAACTGGTTATCAATTGTCAATGGTGGAATATTAACTAGTGGTAAGTCTGTTTTGGTATTCGTGGCTTCAACCCATGAAGTTGCATTTCTAAACTGCATATTTGCATTAAATGTATAGGAAAAATCAAGGTCAACTCCTTTAAACAATACACTTGCTGCCGAATATTCCCAAACAGGAAATGCTCCTCGAATGGTACTTTCAATTCCAGTGGGTTCAATTAAAATATAATTGTTTTTTCCAACGGTTATAAACGGTGTGAAGTTGAATTGAAAAACACCTAATTTCTTTTCAAAATTGAGAACGGCCTTGTGGGTAGTTTCTTTTTCCAAAAACGGATTTCCATATTCAATAGATGCCAAGGAGTGGTGCAAGCCATCACTGAACATTTCAGCTATGTTTGGAGCGCGTTGTGTATGATTATAATTAAAATTTATACTGTAAGTGGGTGATAAGCTATGGCGAGTACCCGCATTAAATGAAAAGGTGTTAAACTCTAGAGTTCTTTTGACTAATTTTTGACTTTTTTCTTCTCTAATAACATATTTTCTAAACGGAGCTTCGTAATTTTTTAAGTTCCAACGACTGTCTTTATAAAATTTTTGAACTTCATTATTGTGGTATTCATATCGAGCGCCAAACTCAAAAATAAAGTCTTTAGTCTTGTCAAAAGTAGCTGTAAAAAAACCTCCTAAAATTGATTTTAAATAATCTGGAATTAATCTTCTAATTTCTGTTTCAGGGTTTGAGAAATTGTCTTGGACTTGAAAAAAAACACCTGAGTCAAAGTTCCCTATTGCTGATTTCCAATCATAATTTGAGCCTAGGTTGTGCGTGATTAATTTCATGTCAAGAGCAGCTGTGTCCTTTAATGATCCTCTTCTTGTGTCAAATTCTTTTCGATTGTTCCTTTGCCAACTGTATTTAAAATGTAATTCCCCGTTGGCGAAATTTGTATTTGTGTATTCAATGTTGGTAGTGTAGTGATTGTTTGCCTGCTTTGGAAAATCAATTGCATTTTTAAAAGAGTCTATGATTAGCGGTACATCGGATTCAATGGCGCGCAACAAGTCCTTTACATTGCCAATATGTGCGCTCTTTAATATTGCTATATCGGAACCAAAATAACTGAAGAATGCTTTCCATTGGTGTCGAAGTCCACTTTTACCAAGTGAAATAGAGAAATTATTTTCTTTATTCCCTGTGTTTGTTAAGTTGTATTTAGGGGCAGTAAAATCCCCATTTCTCTTGTAAGTCCCTTGTAGTTTAAAATATGCGCCACTTTTGTATGATTTCATCCAACTACTCGTGGCGCTATAGCCACGGCCATTGTACATACCGCTAAATATTGTTTTTCCATATAATGAATCCACATGTTTTGGCAATATGGATTCGAGAATGACAACGCCTCCTGCTGAGGTTCCGTATTTGAGTGTACCAGCACCTTTAATTAAACGTATTTTTTGAAAAATATTTAAGTCTACGTTTGGGGCATGATCTTGACCCCACTGCTGATTTTCTAACATGATATCATCGTAAACAATACCAACTCGGCTGCCAAACATGCCGTGAATAATAGGCTTTCCTATACTATTTCCTGTTGACAGAACAGAAACACCACTAATTTGGTCAAGGGCACCTGCCAGGCCTTTTGCGCTAAAACGATCTTTCTGTAGTTCAGTCAGGGAATGTATTTTACTTGTTGATGAAAGCTCATGAACCATCAGTTTAGAAATAACAACTTCGTTTAAGTTTTCAATTTTTTGCTTCAATTGAAAGCTGAACGAACTGGATTTATCCAAGTTAATCTCCCTAAAAACAGGTTCGTAATTTAGATGGGATATTTTCAGTGTCAGTTTTCCTTGGCATAGGTTGCTAAGTATAAAAGCACCATTAGCGTCAGAAACAGCGCTTAAGTTTGTTCCTGTCACTTGTATCACTGCTGCCTCTAGAAGTGAGTTGTTTTCAACATCTATTATTTTCCCATCTACTGCAAGATTACATTTTTGAGAAAAAGCAAAGCTGGTAGTCAATATGCAAATACTGACTACCGCCTTGAAAAGAGTTGAACAAATCAAGTGTTTAAACCTAATAGTATTTAAATTACAGTTGCTCAAAACAATAGTAGCATGTAAAAGTTATTCTACGTGTGCTTCAAATTCAATTTCTACATCAGTAGAACCACCCAAACCATCACGTGAAGTAGCTGTTTTTGATGTTGGCTCATGAATCAAATAAGCTTCTACATTAGCTATGCCAGCAGCTGCTGTTGTCCACCTTGTAATCAGATTAAGTGGATTAGAATTACTATCCATGGTATCGCCTGTTCCAGATTCAATTGTAATATTTGCGCCATCTGTTAATTCATAGAATACATGATGGTCATCTGCTTCTTCGATAATATCTAGTGTAACATCTTCTGGATTGCTAGGATCTTCATCGTTGTAAAAACGAATTTCAAAAAGATAAGATGAATTTGCTGCAAGTTCAATTTCAGCATGATCATCATGAGTATCACCACCCCCATGGTCATGGTCGTGATCCTCAACTTCAAACGTATATGTAGTAACATCTGAAGAATCGTTTTCATTTGTTACTTTTAAAGTTACTCTTGAAAATTCTTCATGTTCGTGGATTGTTTCTGGTTCATCTTTATCACAAGATACAGTAACAAATAGAGATGCCGAAAAGGCATAAAAAAATACTTTTTTCATTTTTATAAATTTAATTGATTAATAAGGGTAATTATAGACGGAAGTGTGGTCTACATGGGGGGTGCCCTTAATAATTTGCAACTAAATTTATGCTTTAAATAGGTTTGTGTAAGTGCGTAAGGCTCGAACGAAAAAGCAAAGGCGCCAAGGTCAAAAGCATCATAAAGGGAAAGAGAGTTTAACTCAACTACATAATCGGAAAGTTCACAAGTAGTGTCAATTGCGTGAAAGTGCACATTACTTTGATCACAAACTGGGTGATCGTGATGTGCAAATATATGGGTGTGCTGTGCTAGGGTAGGGAGAAATAAAAACCCAACCAGAAGCAAGCGAACTACTATATTTTTGTGCATTTAACTTTTTGAATTAAACAAAAACCCCAAGCCCATACGGCTCAACATCTTTTTTTCAAAGTTCCAAAAAAAATTGAATTGACCAAAAATAAAACCAAATACGACAAGAAGCACTTGGTAAATTGGAAAAATTAAAAGAATTCTAGCAGGCCAATACACCCAAGCAGAAAAATGTTCTGCTGTAATCCCAAGAAAACTTGTTAGGGGAGTTGCTAATCGTGCAGCTGATGAACCTGTTACCGCAAACACAATAAAAATCATCACCAATTGAAAATTGGAATGAATACCCCAGCGTTCTTTTAGGCGTTTCATTATCCTAGTAAATCCTTGATCTGTTGCGCTAGCTCTGTACCAATACGATCTTGAGCTTCATTCGTGGCTGCACCAATATGCGGCGTTAACGAAATGCTTGGATGCATTAATAGCTTAATGGCAGGGTTGGGCTCATTTACAAATGTGTCAAGTGCAGCAAAACTCAATTGCTTACTTTCGAGTGCCTCAACCAATGCTTGCTCATCCACAACACCGCCACGTGCAGCATTTATTAGACCCGCTCCTTTTTTCATCTTGGCTAATTCGGCAACACCTATGGTAGGCTTGTCTTGAGCAGGTACGTGAAGGGTTACAAAATCTGATTGTGAAAGCACATCGTCAAAAGAACGTGTTTTTATATTAATGTCTATTGACTGTCCGTTGAAAAAATCAACCGTAATAGTAGCTTCGTCCATAAAGGGATCATAAGCAGCAACATCCATACCCAGTCCTAAAGCAATTTTGGCAGTGGCTTGGCCAATACGACCAAAACCAACAACACCAAGCGTCTTTCCACGCAACTCAGTTCCGCCAGCATAGGCCTTTTTCATGGCTTTAAACTTGGTTTCGCCATCTAAAGGCATTTTGC
>JBDQNA010000044.1:0-8388 GCA_040261965.1 Flavobacteriaceae bacterium | reverse complement strand
GTCACATTAACTGCCGTACGACACATATCTAGGGGTCTATCTACAGCAAAAATCAAAGCCAAGCCTGCTTCAGGAATTCCAGCTTGCGCCAAAACGATTACTAACATCACCATACCTGCTCCAGGAACAGCTGCCGAACCAATAGAAGCCAATGTCGCAGTGGCTATAATGCCCAACTGAGCCCCAAGACTTAAATCCATACCAAAGGCTTGTGCTATAAATACTGCGGCTACAGCTTGATATAAGCTCGTACCATCCATATTTATGGTTGCTCCTATGGGCAACACAAAGCTGCTTACGTCTTCTTCAACACCCAAGTGTTCGTGCACACGTTCCATGGTAACAGGAAGTGTGGCAGCTGATGAAGAGGTAGAAAACGCCAATAATTGTGCTGGAGAAATGCCTTTGAGGAAAAAACCAATTTTCTTTCCTGTAACAAGGCGAACCAACATAAGATAAAACACGATCATACAAAGCAAACCTAACAACACGGTTATGGTATACAAACCAAGCGCTTTAAACAAATCGGCTGATGGAGCTTCAGCAACTAAGGCTGCTAATAACGCAAAAACACCATAAGGAGCAGCTATCATAATCAAATCAATAAGCTTAAGTATGACTTCATTAAGTGCGTCAAAAAAATCTTTTACGGCCTGGGACTTCTTTTGAGGAATAAGCACAATACCTATTCCAAAAAATATTGCAAAGAATATTACCTGTAACATATTGCCATTGTCTTGCATGGCAGCAAAAATATTTGCAGGAACCAAATCCACTAATGCCTGAAGTGGACCCGCTTCCTTTTGGGCTGCAGCTACAGATTGTTTGGCCGCTGCGTCAGAAGCATAAGCCGAAAGCAGTTCTGTTCTAGTTTCGTCAGATATGGTGTTTCCAGGTTTTATTACATTGACAATGCTCAATCCTATGGTAACAGCTGTAAGTGTTGTAAGTAAATATAAACCGATGGTACGCCCACCCATACTCGAAAGTTGTGTAATGTCTTTTAAATCGGAAACGCCTTTGATTAGCGAAGCTAATATCAAGGGAACTGCGATAAGTTTAAGTACATTAATAAAAATGGTGCCAAAGGGTTTTATCCAATCTACTACCAAAGCCTTACCCCACTCAAATTGACTAAATAGCAAACCAAAGAGAACGCCTAAAAGCATTCCGAACAAAATTTTCCAGTGTAAGGGAAGTTTTTTCATATGTTAGATTTTAGCGTTTTTGTTGCGAAGACTAAAATCAGCCAACACCAAAGCAGCCATGGCTTCAACTATAGGAACGGCGCGCGGTACTACACAAGGATCGTGTCTCCCCTTACCTTCCATAACAACCTTATCTCCTTTTTTGTCAATGGTTTCTTGGTTCTGCATGATGGTTGCAACAGGTTTAAAAGCCACATTAAAATAAATATCCATACCGTTGCTTATACCGCCTTGTACACCTCCTGAATAGTTGGTTTTGGTTGTACCGTCTTCGTTGTACAAATCGTTATGGGCACTTCCCTTTCTCATGGCACCAGCAAAACCACTTCCATATTCAAATCCTTTAACGGCATTGATCGAAAGCATGGCCTGTCCAAGGGATGCGTGAAGCTTGTCGAAAACAGGTTCGCCCAAACCAATAGGAACATTTTTGATGACACAAGTAACCACACCACCAACGGTATCTCCTTCTTTGCGGATTTGTTTTATATAGGTTTCCATTCGAGTTGCCATCGCTGGATCCGGACAACGCACAGGGTTGTTTTCTATGGTAGAAAAATCATGTGTATTTTGAGGGTTTTCAAGAGACAACTCCCCTACTGCAGAAACAAAAGCACGAATACTTACAGGTGCAATAAATTGTTTGGCTATACTACCAGCTACTACGCGAGCAGCGGTTTCACGTGCCGAACTTCTCCCGCCACCACGGTAATCCCGTATGCCGTATTTTTTGTCGTAAACATAATCGGCATGGGAAGGACGGTAACTGTCCTTAATATGACTATAATCTTTTGATTTCTGATTGGTATTTACGATGGTAAACCCGATTGGCGTTCCAGTAGAAACCCCCTCAAATACACCTGAGTGAATGGCAACCGTATCGGGCTCTTTACGTTGTGTTACTATAGCAGATTGTCCGGGTCTACGCCTATTGAGGTCTTCTTGAATTGCCGCAACATCAATTGCTACCCCAGCTGGACAGCCGTCAATAACACCACCCAAAGCTACGCCATGCGACTCGCCATAGGTTGTTAGGCTAAATATTTTCCCAAAAGTATTTCCTGCCATCTAAAATTTTTTTCCAAAAGTACGAATATATACAGTCATCGTAAAACAACGCTTGAGAATTGTATGTAGAATATGTTGATAGGAGTAAAGTAAATCAGCAATTCAAATTCCTTTTTCTTAAATTTGCAAAAATATTTTTTCCATGCGAAATCTTTTCTTACTAACGTTACTTATCCTTTTCGTTTCATGTCAATCGACTTCAGGTGATTATATCATAAATATATCTGCGGATGTAGAAGATGATCATCAAATTTTTCTTGTCAATTTTGATGATAGCAACAAACCCAATGTCATTGACACACTCTACGTAAAAGATGGTTTAGCTTCTTACAGTGGAGTTTCAAAATTACCAGATTACCAATCTTTATGGGTAAGCGGTATACGAGGATCTGTAACTGTATTTGTTGAGCCAGGGGAGATCACAGTTGAACTCTATAAAGACAGCATCCAAGCTTCAAAAGTAAGTGGAACTAAAACAAACGTAGCCTTCAGGGATTATATCGACGAAATCAATCCATTGTTTACCTCGTTTTATGAAATTCAAAACGAAATGCGCAACGCAATGGTGTCTCGCGACAGCTTGGGTTACAAAGATTTGGAAGAGCAGTTAAAAGAAATGGAGACCAAGTTTAACAACTACCAAATAGCCTATACTATATCGAATCCTGACTCATATGTTTCGGCAATGGTTTTGATACAACTGGTTATGAATAAAGCTATTGATAATGAGGCGGCTTATGAAATTTATAACGGCTTTAGCAAAACGATCAAGAAAACAAAATCAGCAGTAAAGATTTATGAGTTGGTGGCTCCAAAAGAAGCTGAAGAAACAGGAGAAGCTGCTCAGGATGGAGAAGTTAACGTTGGTGATAAGGCGCCTGATTTTTCTGCACCTAACCCTAATGATGTTGCTGTTTCGCTAAATACATCGCTAGGCAAATTAACGGTTTTAGATTTTTGGGCCTCTTGGTGTGGCCCGTGTCGGGTTGATAGTCCTAATCTAGTGAAGGTTCATAATACTTATAAAGACAAAGGACTGGCTATAGTAGGCATATCACTTGACCAACAAAAGCAGTCTTGGAAAAAAGCCATTGATAACGATCAGCTAGATTGGACACATGTTTCTTATCTAAAGCGTTGGGACGATCCCATTGCCGCTATCTATGGTGTTAGATCTATCCCCCAATTGTTTTTGTTAGATGAAAACGGAGTAGTAATCGCAAAGGAACGACACGCAGCAGATTTCATTCCTATATTAGAAAAAATATTGCTTTAAGCATTAGACACCTATTTCAGGCGCAATGAAGCGACTCATTTATATTATCACAGTTCCTTTTTTGCTGCTTATCTCATGGATGCCATTTTGGCTATTATACGCCTTCTCTAACATACTATACTATTTACTCTATCATGTGGCGGGCTATCGTAAAAAGGTGGTGCGCAAGAACATCATGCTTTCTGGAATAGCTAAAACAAATAAGGAAGCATTGGCTATTGAGCGAAAGTTTTACCGCTATTTATGTGATTTGTTTTTAGAGATGATTAAAGTAAGGGGCATGTCAAAAAAGACCATGATGAAACGCTTTAAAATAACAAATCCATCTCTTTTAGAAAATTACGCCAAAGAAAATAAGTCCGTTTTTGTGATGACAGGTCATCATGGAAATTTTGAGTGGCTGCTATCCTTAGGACATCATACGCCACACACACCACACGGCATTTATGCACCACTGCAAAACCCGTATTTTGATAAATATTTAAAAAAGGTGCGCTCTATTCACGGTTCTTATCTCATTTCAAGAAAAAAGTTTCGTGAGCGATTTACAAACATGCAACACAAAAAAGAATTAACAATCATTGGCTTTGCAGCAGATCAATCTCCCCAAAACAATAAAAAGAATTACTTCCGTAGCTTTTTTGGGCATGATGTTCCTGTATTTACGGGTGCCGAGCGCTTGGGTAAAAAATTTGATGTTCCCGTAGTTATGGCAAAGATAAGACAAATTAAAAGAGGGTACTACCAAACAACATTAAATGTATTAGCCGAAAAACCCAATAGCCTACCCAACTACGCCATTACAGATATGTTCTACGAGCAACTGGAGGCACTAATCAAAGAAGATCCCTCCCTGTACTTCTGGACACATAATCGTTTTAAGCTGATGCGACAAAAGCAGCAATAGCCGCCTCTATTTTATCGATTTTAGTCTCCATGTTCTCTTGCGATTTTGCCTCGCCATACAAACGTATGATGGGCTCTGTATTGGATTTGCGTAAGTGTATCCACGAATCGTCAAAGTCTATTTTAACACCGTCAATAGTAGTTACACGGGCATCGGCAAAAGTTGTTGCAACAGCAGCGAGTAAAGCATCTGCGTCCCAAGATGGTGAAAGTTCAATTTTCTTTTTATGCATCACATAGGCTGCATAACGTTCTTTAAGTGAAGATACGCTCATGTTTTGCTTTGCTAAATGAGACAAGAAAAGAGCAATACCAACAAGTGCATCACGACCGTAGTGTAATGCAGGTAGAATAACTCCCCCATTTCCTTCACCCCCTATAAGAGCTTTGACCTCTTTCATCTTGGCAACAACATGTACCTCTCCAACTGCACTTGCGTGATACTCGACACCATAATCGTTTGCTAAATCTGCAAGTGCCCTTGAAGAAGACAAATTAGAAACAAGAGGACCCTTTTCAGTTTGAAGCATATAATCGGCACAGGCCACAAGGGTGTATTCTTCACCAAACAAAAGACCATTTTCATCCATAAATGCCAGACGGTCCACGTCGGGATCCACAGCTATACCCAAATCTGCCTGTTGCGCAGTTACAGCATCTGACAAATCAATAAGGTGTTCTTTTAGTGGCTCGGGATTGTGAGGGAATTCACCATTTGGCGTACAATGAATTTTATGGACTTTCACCCCAAGCTGTTCCAGTAACAGCGGAACCGCAACACCCCCAGATGAATTCACACCATCAACTACGGCACTGAATCCTGCTGCTTTTATGGCAGCGACATTTAGCTGTGGAAGCTTAAGAATCGCATCAATATGTGCTGCGAGTGCATCTGTAACCACACTGATTTTCCCTAGTTCATTTACCCCAACAAACGCAAACGATTGATCGCTGACATACTGCATCAGTTCAGCACCGTCTTCAGCGCTTATAAACTCACCTTTGTTGTTTAATAATTTTAAGGCATTCCATTGCTTGGGGTTGTGACTGGCAGTAATGATAATACCGCCCTGGGCTTGCTTGCGAACCACCTCCATTTCAACAGTGGGAGTTGTAGAAAGCCCCACATCAATTACATCAATGCCAAGGCTAACAAGCGACTGTTGTACCAACCCTTGTACCATAGGGCCTGATATGCGCGCATCACGGCCTACCACTACAGTGGCCGACTGATGTTTGGTTTTGATCCAACTGCCGTAAGCTGCTGCAAACGCTACCACATCAACAGGCGTGAGGTTGGTATTGATTTTGCCGCCAATAGTACCACGAATACCCGAAACAGACGCAATTAAAGTCATACTTTTGTTTTGTCAAATATACGCATACAGACGCATATGAATTATTTAGCCCACTTGGCCTTATCCTATCCAGTAACTGACTTGGTTGTGGGTAATTTTATAGGAGACCATATACGCAATAAAGACTTGGATAAATTCACTAGAGAAGTGCAGTTGGGAGTTGAAATGCATCGTAGTATTGACAACTTTACAGACACTCACCCAGCATCTATAGCCGTTAGAGAAAAGCTTTTTAAGGAATATCGACACATAAGCAGAATACTGGTTGACATCTATTACGATCACTTTTTAGCACTTCATTTTGAGACATTTCACCAAAAATCCTTAACGCTATTCAACCGTGAGATAACGAGTTTACTGCAACAACATGCGAGCGTAATGCCTATTTCTGCACAAGGATATCTAAAGGGAATGAAAGCCCAAAATTGGCTACTGGAATACAGCAGTATAGCAGGCATTGATATTATTCTTAATAAAATGGCAAATCGCTCGGGATTAGTCTCCTTAAAAACAGCTGCCAAAACGCTTGAACAACACTATCCTTTTTTACAAGCACAATTTTTAAAATTTTATCCTGAACTCTTGGGTCATTGTGAATCATTTAAAAAAGAAGCACTTCACTAAAAAACTTGACTAAAATCAATTATATTCGAAGCTTGACTTGGCTATGAAAGATGCGATTATTGTAAAAGGTACGCGGGTACACAACTTGCAAGACATTGACGTGGAAATTCCTCGTAATGAGCTTGTTGTGATTACTGGCCTTTCGGGCAGTGGTAAATCTTCACTTGCATTTGATACCGTATATGCCGAAGGACAACGACGTTATATTGAAACCTTCTCTGCCTATGCACGTCAATTTTTGGGAACATTAGAACGCCCTGACGTTGATAAAATTGATGGACTTTCACCCGTTATTGCCATTGAGCAGAAAACCACTGGCAGAAGCCCAAGATCTACTGTCGGCACCATCACAGAAGTATATGACTTCTTGCGACTGCTTTATGCCCGAGCTGCTGATGCCTACAGCTTTGAGACCAACGAGAAAATGGTACAATACACGGATACCGAAATTCAAGCTACTATTACATCATCCTACAAAGACAAAAAAATTGCCATACTCGCCCCTGTCGTACAATCGAGAAAGGGCCACTACCGAGAACTCTTTGCTTCTATTTTTAAACAGGGATTTACTAGGGTACGGACGGATGGTACTTTTGTAGAATTGGTACCTAACTTTAAACTCGATCGCTATAAAAATCACGATATTGAAATAGTGATAGACAGGCTGCTTGTCAAATCTTCAAAAACCGACAGTAAACGCCTAGCAGACAGCATAGAAACCGCCATGTATCACGGGAATGATATGCTAATGATTTATGATTACGAAACAGAAAAAACACGCTTCTACAGCCGCAAATTAATGTGTCCTAGCACTGGTATTTCATATGCAGCCCCAGAGCCCAACACCTTTTCATTTAACTCCCCAAAAGGCATGTGTCCTGCTTGTAACGGCTTGGGTGTGGTGCATAAAGTAAATCATAAAAAAATCATTCCCGACACAACGGTCTCCATCAAGGCGGGTGGCATTGCCCCTTTAGGAGAAGAAAAAAGCAATTGGACATTTAAGCAAATGAACAGTATTGCCCAACGCTATAATTTTTCACTTGCAGATCCAATAAAAGACATCCCTAAAGACGGTATGGAAGCCATATTAAACGGAGGAAACGAACGCTTTTCTGTAGCCTCTAAGTCTTTAGGCATCACCCGGGATTACAGTATTGATTATGACGGTGTCATTCCGTTTTTAGAGCATCAATTTAAAGAAGCTCATACTGCTGCACTCAAACGTTGGGCCAAGGGGTTTATGGATGAAATCAAATGCCCTAGCTGCGCTGGCTCAAGGCTTAGAAAAGAAGCTCTTTTCTTTAGAGTGGGCGACAAAGGAATTGCTGATTTGACCCAAATGGACATTGCCCAATTACATAGCTGGGTGCAAGGTATTCGTTCTGCTTTATCAGAAAAGCAACTTATCATTGCACATGAAGTCCTGATTGAAATAGAAAAGCGATTGCAGTTTTTATTGGATGTTGGGTTGGAGTATCTCTCTTTAAACCGAAGTGCCAAAACACTTTCAGGAGGCGAAGCACAACGCATTCGTTTGGCAACACAAATTGGGGCTCAACTGGTTGGCGTACTGTATATTTTGGACGAACCTAGTATTGGTCTGCACCAACGCGACAACGAAAAGCTCATAGAATCGCTTATGCAATTGCGTGATATCGGTAATTCAGTAATTGTAGTGGAGCACGACAAAGACATCATGCTCAAAGCAGATTACCTTATCGATATGGGCCCGGGTGCTGGGCGTCACGGCGGAAAGGTTGTGGCGGCAGATCATCCCAAGCAGGTGAAGCAGATGGCTACAGACACAGCGGCTTATTTGACAGGTAAAAAGCAAATTGAAGTTCCAAAAGAAAGACGGTTAGGAAACGGAAAAAAACTTGAATTAAAAGGTTGTACAGGGAATAACCTCAAGCATGTAGATCTCAGCCTACCACTAGGGAGCATG
>JBDQNA010000135.1:0-3150 GCA_040261965.1 Flavobacteriaceae bacterium | reverse complement strand
CCTATAGACGATGCTACGTTCCACAAGGTATTTGCCTTATCGCCATTGGCCGTATTGGCTTCTATGATAGCCTACCTATCGGCGCAGTTTGTAGACATTCGCATTTATCACTATTGGAAGAACCTTACCCAAGGTAAACATTTATGGCTGCGCAATAACTTTTCTACCTTTAGTTCGCAAATTATCGATTCCACCACAGTTATTTTACTTTTGTGTTCGTTTCAAGTATTGCCCTGGGAACTGTTTTGGGGATTGGTTGTGTCTAGTGTAATTTTTAAAATGTTAGTTGCTGCTATAGATACCCCTTTTTTGTATTTTTTCGTTTGGCTGATTCGCCGCCGCTTTGACCTTGAAGTAGGGGAAGAAATTCATCTGGATTGATATGGAAGCTGTTCGCATTAATAAATACCTAAGTGAGATTGGTTTTTGTTCCCGTCGCGCTGCCGATAAACTGATTGAGCAAGGGCGGATTACCATAAATGGAAAGCCCGTAGAAATGGGCATGAAAGTAAATCCCCAGGACCAAGTAGCTGTGGATGGCGAAAAGGTGGGTAAAAAAACAGAAAAGCCAGTCTATATTGCTTTTAATAAACCAGTGGGTATTGTTTGTACCACAGACACCAAAGTGGAAAAAGACAACATCATTGACTACATTAATTACCCAAGCCGTATATTCCCCATAGGGCGTTTGGACAAACCCTCAGAAGGACTTATTTTTTTAACCAATGACGGAGATATCGTCAATAAAATATTACGTGCGCGCAACAACCACGAAAAGGAATATGTGGTAACGGTTAACAAACCCATTACCAAAAGCTTTGTAGACAAAATGGGTAAAGGCGTTCCCATACTTGATACAGTCACAAGGCCTTGTGTAGTTAAGCAAACACATGAGTGTGAATTTCGCATCATCCTCACCCAAGGGCTTAATAGACAAATCAGACGTATGTGTGAGTATTTGGGCTACCGCGTGGTGCGTCTAAAAAGGGTGCGTATCATGAACGTAACCCTAGACATTGGCAAAGGAAAGTGGCGCGACCTGACCAACAAAGAGTTAGCGGAAATCAACCGACTGGTTGCAACATCAAAAAAAACCTATGATGGTTAGCGCAATAAAAGGTCAATTACGTGCCCTTCATGCCCTCGTACATTCCAGACCGTATCGTCTTCAAAAATCCAATACTGCCCTTTAACGCCCTTAAGCACCCCCGAATATTCAGGTGTTTTGGTAAGGTTTAAACTTTTAACTTTTTCGGGAAAACGAACTACGGGAAAATCAATAAATATGGGCGAGTCCTGTACCACATAAGGGTGTACTTCGGTTGGTAATTTGGAAATACAAGCGGCTCGCTCGGCTACCAAATCCAAAGCCGCCCCTTTGTTTTGTAACATGATACGCCAATTCGTTTTATCATTGAAATAGGCTTTTAATGCTACTTCTGTTATACCTGCCAAATAGCGGTTGGGAACCTCCACAATAGGAAGAGCTTGGTGCGCCCCTTGGTCAATCCAGCGCGTAGGCACTTGGGTGTCACGCGTTACGCCCACTTTAAGTCCACTCGAAACAGCAAAATAAACAATGTGAGGTTGCAATTGCACCTTTTGCTCGTATGCCAAATCCCGATCTTCAATACCCAAGTGGGCTTTGCTGAGCTCAGGTTTCATGATCCATTCTCCAGCACTTGGTGTTTCAAAAAAACACGACTTGCAAAATCCCTGACGGAAAATTTCTTTCGGCTGTGAGCAGTTAAGGCACTGGGTGCCTGTGTGAACAATATGTACTTCTTTTTCTAAAAAACGGTTGACGTGAACAAAGGAATCTTTAAAGACCAAGTAGTAGTCTACGGGACTTTTAAATTGCGTTTGCATTTTGGTCAGTACACCTTGAAACATAATTTGTATTTTCGTTCAGCAATATACCCAAAATGGCAATACCACTACTCCATACTGTTGTTTCATGGCTTCTCAAAAAAAGGGTTCATGACATTGAGCTTTTCATCAAATATCCCAACGAAGTCCAGCGTGACGAACTGACGAACTTGCTGCAAACGGCAAAAAAAACAGAAGTCGGTAAGCAGTATGGCTTTGCCGATATGCAACAATACGAAGACTTTGCCAACCGAGTTCCGGTGCGCACCTATGAAGAAATAGCACCCATGATTGAACGTTCCCGACAAGGTGAGCAAAATATATTTTGGCCTACACCTATCAAATGGTACGCCAAATCAAGCGGTACGACCAATGCCAAAAGCAAGTTTATTCCTATCTCAAACGAATCTTTAGAAGACTGTCACTTTAAGGGAGGCAAAGACATGCTGAGCCTCTATTTCAAAAACAACGAAGAGTCAAGTGTGTTTCAAGGCAAAGCATTACGCTTGGGTGGCAGCAAAGAAATTTATGAAGAAAACAACTCTTATTTTGGGGATTTATCGGCCATTATGATCGATAATCTACCCCTTTGGGCGGAAATGGTAAGTGCTCCAAGTCAAAAAGTATCACTCATGGCGGAATGGGAAACCAAGATGAAAGCTATCGTAGATGAAACTTTAAGAGAAGATATTCGGAGTATGGCGGGGGTTCCTTCGTGGATGCTGGTACTGCTGCAAAAGGTATTGGCAGAAACTGGACGAGATAACATTTTGGATGTATGGCCTAATATGGAAGTGTATTTTCACGGAGGCGTAAACTTTATGCCCTACAAGGAGCAGTATAAAGCCCTTTTGCCTAGTGATGCTATTCACTATGTTGAACTATACAATGCCTCAGAAGGCTTTTTTGGAGTGCAAGACCAACTGCATTCTGACGAGCTATTGCTGATGCTTGACTATGGGATTTTCTATGAATTTATAGATATGAAAACCTATGGCACTCAAAACGAAAAAGTAATACCACTATCCGACGTAGTGGTCGGCACCCAATATGCCGTGATTATTTCTACCAATGCGGGACTGTGGCGCTATCATATTGGCGATACCATTCGATTTACCTCCATTGCGCCTTATCGCTTTAAAATAACGGGCAGAACCAAACATTTTATCAATGTATTCGGGGAAGAGCTGGTGATTGAAAATGCCAACAAAGCACTTGAATTGGTATGCCAACACCATCATGTGCAATTGGTGGATTATACGGCCGCACCCATTTTTATGG
>JBDQNA010000046.1:0-7999 GCA_040261965.1 Flavobacteriaceae bacterium | reverse complement strand
GAAATATCTTACTGAAAAAATTAGCGATAAAGTACAATTGGTTGGCGATGATTTATTTGTCACGAATGTAACTCGCTTGAGCCGCGGTATAGAAGAAGATATAGCAAACTCCATTTTGATAAAGGTAAATCAAATCGGTTCTTTATCTGAAACCATAGCGGCAGTTCAAATGGCACAAAACGCAGGCTATACCTGTGTGATGTCGCACCGCTCTGGAGAAACAGAAGACAATACGATTGCAGATTTAGCCGTTGCCTTAAACACAGGTCAAATCAAAACAGGTTCACTATCACGAAGTGACCGTATGGCAAAATACAACCAGTTGTTACGTATTGAAGAAGAGTTAGGAAGAATCGCATTTTATCCTCAAGATAAAGCGTTTAAAGTGAAACGTTAATTATATTATCGAAATTAAAAAATGGCAAAATTTGCAAAATTATCTTATGATGGTAAGTCGGTTGAATTCCCTTTAGTTGAGGGTACTGAAGATGAACTTGCAATCGACATCAAGTCTCTGCGTGCTGCAACCAACCTAATCACTCTTGATCCAGGTTTTAAGAATACAGGATCCTGCCAAAGTGCCATCACTTTTTTGGACGGAGAAAAAGGTGTGCTTCGCTATCGTGGATATGACATTGAAGATTTGGCAAAAAATGCTGATTTTTTAGAAGTAGCCTTTTTACTCATTTTCGGTGAACTTCCCACCTCAGAACAGCTAGATAAATTTTTAGTAGACATAAAGGAAGAGTCTTATATTGATGAGGACTTAAAGAAGATACTTGAAAGCTTTCCAAGTGCTGCACACCCAATGGGAGTGCTATCCTCACTTACAAGCGCCTTAACAGCATTTAACCCAAAAACCTTTGATGTTGAAAGCGAAGACGAAATGTACAGAGCTATTGTCCGTATTATGGGTAAGCTTCCAGTTTTGGTCGCTTGGGTATTTAGAAAAAAATCAGGTCTTCCACTCAAATATGGCGACTATGCCCTGGGCTATGTGGAGAATATCGCACGCATGATGTTCCGCAAGCCCAACAAAGAGTACGTTGCCAACCCAGTCATAGACCAAGCGCTGAATAAGCTTTTGATATTGCACGCAGAGCACGAACAAAATTGTTCAACCTCTACGGTACGTATCGTTGGTTCTTCACATGCAGGCCTTTTTGCATCTGTAGCTGCTGGTATATCAGCCCTTTGGGGTCCATTACACGGAGGTGCAAACCAAGCTGTTGTTGAAATGCTAGAGGACATTCGTCAAGACGGGGGAGATATTGACAAATACATGATCAAGGCCAAAGATAAAAGTGATCCTTTCCGATTGATGGGCTTTGGACACAGGGTGTATAAAAACTTTGACCCACGGGCACGTATCATTAAGAAAGCCGCCAATGAAGTGCTTGAAAACCTAGGTATAGTTGATCCTGTATTGGAAATTGCTAAAAAATTAGAACAAGCCGCTTTAAGTGACCCTTACTTTGCAGATCGTAAACTTTACCCTAATGTTGATTTTTACTCAGGCATTATTTATCGAGCTATGGGAATTTCAACTGAAACCTTTACGGTCATGTTTGCACTTGGTCGTTTACCCGGTTGGATCGCCCAATGGCGTGAAATGCGATTAAATAAAGAGCCTATTGGTCGCCCAAGACAGATATATGTAGGGCAAAACCAAAGACCATTTGTGCCATTGAATAAACGATAAGTCATGGGATAAAACTCTGTATACATTCAGAGACGCAAACGCTTACCCACGTATTGCTGGGTACAGCAACTGCTATGGGTGCTCCGCCCGACATTCAAGATCTATACGATCCCACTTCCAAAAAGCATTTACTAGCCGGAACCTTTCCTGAAAAAGCAGCTTTACAGCGTGCCCTAACTGACCTTGAACAGGTTTTTTTGCGCTATGGTATAACTGTGCTTCGTCCCGACGATGTCGTGGATTGTAATCAAATATTTGCTCGCGATTTGGGATTTGTGGTAGATGATATTTTTGTACGTGCAAACATCATCCCACACCGTGAAAAAGAATTGGCAGGATTAACTACATTATTAACTAAAATTCCAAGTTCTCAGCAATTGTTTTTTTCAAATGAAGTGCACGTTGAAGGCGGTGATATCATAGTTCACAATGAATACATTTATGTAGGCGTCTCAACCCGCTCTGATTACGCAAAATTACTTACAGCAAGAACAAATATGGATGCTGTTTCCGCTTTGCAACAGGCTTTTCCCAACAAAAAAGTTAAGGCTTTTGAGCTTAATAAATCAAATACGATTCCACATAAAAACGCACTGCACTTGGATTGTTGTTTTTAGCCAGTGGGAAAAAGTTTTGCGTTGACTTGCCCTTAAGGCTTTGCTGATATGGATGCCTATAATTGGTTGGTCGCCCGTTTTGGTGATATTAACATATTTGAAGTATCAGCCCTAGAGATGAGTCAGATGATGTGTAATGTGCTATCTATCAGTCCAAGCGTAGTGGTGTCAAACACCTCCTTTATTCGGCTAAATACCTGGTTACGCCAACGCGGCATTACGGTAGAAGAAGTTGATTTTGATGAAATTGGAAAACAAGGCGGTTTGTTTCGTTGCGTCACCCTACCCTTATTCCGTACACCATGAATCCTACTAATCACGTATTGATGGTGCGCCCAGCAAGCTTTCGTACCAATGAGCAAACCGCTGCAAATAATTATTATCAAAAGCATACCTCCCTTTCTGCTGATGCGTCGCTCAGGCAGGCCCAATCGGAATTCGATTCCTTAGTATCTTGTTTACGTGCTAATTATATAAATGTTACCATTGTTCAAGATACGGCTACGCCCGATACACCTGACGCCCTTTTTCCGAACAACTGGTTTGCACTTTTGGGTAACGGTCAATTGGTCGTATTCCCCATGTTTGCCAAAAACCGAAGAGCGGAACGTTCTGATGTCATATTCAAAGCACTTAGCAAAGATGGATATGAAATAAACAATACGGTTGATTATTCTGCCTATGAACAGAAACATCAGTTTTTGGAAGGCACAGGCAGTATGGTCCTCGATCATCAAAACAAGATTGCTTATGCCGCACTTTCGCCACGTACCGATGCTGAATTGTTTCATCTTTTTTGCAACAAATTTGATTTTACTCCCATAGCTTTTCATGCCTTTCAAACGTTTGGGGAAGAACGCTTACCTATATACCACACCAATGTTATGATGGTGGTAGCCCCCAATTTTGCCCTTGTTTGCTTGGATGCTGTTGATGACCCAATCGAAAGAGCCTTGCTACAAGACCGTCTTACCTTTTCTGGAAAAGAAGTTGTTGCTCTTACAGAAAACCAAATTTCCCAATTTGCCGGCAATATGTTAGCCCTTACAGCAGCAGGCGGTAAGGCACTTTTGGTGATGAGTACGCGTGCTTATAAGGCGCTTAGGTCGCAGCAAATTGCTCAGCTGCAGCAATATGTCAAACTTGTTCACAGTCCCATCCCAACCATCGAAGATTTGGGTGGGGGTAGTGTTCGTTATATGCTGGCAGAAGTATACTAAAGGTAGTCTCCAGAAATAGTGGCTTTTTGCTGCTGAATCTTTTTGAAAAATTCCCGCACATTTTTAGATTTTGATGAGACGCTAACCTTGTGATGCTCCATGTGAATGCTGTAGGCCTCTCCCGAACCTTTAAAGAGGGTAAGCTTATAGTAGGGAATAATCAAGCCGTAAGTTTCAAGTAGGGACCTAAAGCGAAGAATGATGCCCTTTGGACGGAGTTCAATATTACAGGTATTGTCATTGTGGTCTAAAACAAACAAGGAGTCAATTTCTTTACTACTGGAAACCACATGCAGTTTGGGTGAACCCACACCCCCTAATTTAAGTCTGTTTATTAGTGTAAAGGGTTTGCCAACCAGCGTATCTATGGATTCGCGCTGGGTTTTGTTATTATATGATACATTTGCTAGCATATTACAAAGATAGGATAAATGCGTTGCAACCTGTTGGAATCCCTTATCTTTGCACATGATATACGTATATGGATCATATCATTAAAGAACAGCTTGTTGCATACTTCGCCAAACAGTACGCTAAAACAGTAGGCAGCCTTGAAATTCAACCCACCAAACCTCAATTTGAAGGTGATTTGACTGTTGTTGTGTTTCCCCTATTGAAATTAGTGCCTAAAAAACCTGCTGATTTGGCAGCGGAGTTGGGCGATTATCTCCAAGCGGAAATTGCGGAAATAGCTTCTTATAATGTGGTACAAGGTTTTTTAAATATACAGATATCAACAGCATATTATATCAAAGCATTAAACGATATTCATGCCGACAAACGTTTTGGAATTAAAACTGTTGATACAGCTGCTGATAAAATACTTGTTGAGTATTCCTCACCAAACACCAACAAGCCACTACACCTCGGTCATATTCGAAATAATTTATTAGGAGCTTCGGTATCGAACATATTATCTGCCAACGGCCAAAACGTACATACCACTCAAATTATCAATGATAGGGGAATTCACATCTGCAAATCTATGGTAGCCTGGGAGCAGTTTGGAAATGGCGAAACCCCAACAACTGCCAAGCTAAAGGGTGATGCATTAGTAGGTAAATATTATGTGCTTTTTGACCAACAGTACAAAAAGGAAATAGCGGACATGATAACTGCTGGTTCTGATGAAGAAACGGCTAAAAAAACAGCCCCCATCTTGTTACAGGCAAAGGATATGCTAATCCGTTGGGAACAAAAAGATGCTTCTGTTATTGCTTTGTGGGAAAAAATGAATGCTTGGGTGTACGAAGGCTTTGATGAAACTTACAAACGTTTGGGAGTTCACTTCGACTCCTACTACTATGAAAGCAATACTTATGTATTGGGGAAAGAAATTGTCACCGAAGGCCTTGATAAAGGTGTTTTTTTTAGAAAATCGGATGGATCTGTTTGGATAGATTTGACTGACGAAGGCTTAGATGAAAAGCTGTTGCTTCGTTCTGATGGGACTTCTGTATACATGACACAAGACCTTGGTACAGCACGCCTGCGTTATACCGATCACCCTGATATGAAGGGTATGGTTTATACGGTTGGAAATGAACAAGATTACCATTTTAAGGTATTGTTCCTTGTGTTAAAAAAATTAGGCTATACATGGGCAGATCATTTACACCACCTAAGCTATGGTATGGTCGACTTGCCAAGTGGAAAGATGAAAAGCCGTGAAGGAACGGTAGTGGATGCCGATGCGCTAATGACTGAAATGCAGGATACAGCCAAGCAGATTTCCCAAGAGTTGGGAAAGCTGGACGGACTGTCTGAAGCGGAAAAGAAATCGCTTTATCACACTATTGGAATGGGGGCTTTGAAATATTACATACTTAAAGTAGACCCAAAGAAACGCATCTTGTTTGATCCTAAGGCTTCTGTAGATTTTACAGGAAATACGGGGCCATTTATACAATATACGCACGCGCGTATTCAATCTATTTTACGAAAGTCCTCAGAAACGGAATTTGATATAGCGGAGGTCACTTCACTACACGAGAAAGAAAAGAAAGTATTAAAGACCTTGCTTCAATTTCCTGCTACCATCGAGGCCTCAGCTAAGCAATACAGTCCAGCTTTGATTGCCAATTACCTATATGAACTTGTGAAGCAGTTTAATTCATACTACCAAGAAGTACCCATCCTTGTAGCGGATAAGACACAGCAATCTTTCAGGGTTTCTTTGTGTAGTGCTGTAGCAGATGTTATTGCTAAGGCGCTTGGTCTTTTGGGCATTGATGCACCGGAAAGAATGTAAAAAAAAAGCCTCGAATATCGAGGCTTTTTAAAATACTATTCAGGTTTTACTTATTTTTTAGAAGCAACCGCCGCAGCGTAAACTACTAAACCAAAACCAATTTTATTTATTGCATCACCAATGTTGTAAACAACATCCATATCTAAATTGATAGCAGTGATGAATGAATACCACTGACCATCAGCAGTACCTAGCATATAACCTAGTGGGTAAATGGCCCAACCGATCAATACAAAAAGAGTTAGTGTTTTGTGTGCTTTTTCAACCGCTCCACCAGCAGATGCAGCAAGCTGAGCTAGTTCACCATACTTTATAAGGTATGCAATGTAAAAGTAAGCTATACCAGAAGCAAGACCCCATAATGCAGGCATTGCAGTGCTATTGTCAGCAACTTCACCAAAGTAACCTGTTACAAGCATAACAAGTGAAGCCCAGATTAATGTCTTGAGGTGTTTGGTTGTTGCACCAGCAGCCTTAAGGATTAAATAGAACTCAACACACATTAACGGTACTGTAAGTATCCAATCAATATAACGGATTTCAGTAGTTACTCCTCCAGAAGTAGCAGCTTCTCTCATGTAGTAATAATGAACTGCTGCAATGAAAGTAATCAAACCTGAAACCAAAATTGAGGTTCTCCATTTACTATCAAATTGAGGTAAGGATAGGAAAAAGAAAGCTGAAGCAGCTGTCATTGCCATAGTACCTAGAAAGAAAGTAAAATTAACTGGATCACTAAGATCCGCATTTCCAATAAATGAAATAAAATTAGTAAGTGTCATAATTTTTTAATTATATTTTGTTGATCGCAAGTTAAAAAAAATTAAACAATCTGTATATATTTGAATAAATATTTTATGAATTTGTTAACAAAACATGGTCAAAATTAATCATTTCGATATTTTAAAAATTCTTATTACACTGATTTGTACAGGTTTAGGTGCTTTACTGCCAGATGTCATATTGAGCTTTTTAGCTGCTGTCAATGTGTTGACAATAGGCATTATTCATGGTGCAAATGATCTATATATCGCCTCAAAAATTAAAAGAACAGTAAGAAAACGCCAGTTTAGCTACTTATTTTTTATTTACATATTGTTTGTTTTTGTCATGGTATTTGCGCTCTACAGCTTCCCACTAGCTTCTTTGTTGTTGTTCGTAATTATCAGTTCATTTCATTTTGGCGAACAGCAATGGTATCAAAAAACGATTGTCAAATCCGTAAAGCTGTATATTTTCTATGCCGTCTTTGGCTTTTTGCTTTTTGCTCTTTTGTTTTACACGCACAAATTTCAAACTGCAGAAATTATTTTTGAAATTACACAACAACAAGTTCCCAATTTCTTTTTTGATCGTTTTATCATATTTGCATCTACACTCTTAATATTTTTATTGCTTATCAATTTCAAGCAAATCAAATCTCAGTTGTACATACAGACCATAGGCTTGCTAAGCTTGCTGTTTCTTTTTTCTCAAACCTCTCTTATGTGGTCTTTTTCAGTTTATTTTGTCTTTTGGCACAGTTTGCCGTCCCTTAAAGATCAAGCGTCTGTTTTATATCCATTTGATTCCAGTCCCATCCGTTCTTATGTTACATCGGCCATTCCGTATTGGCTTTTGTCCTTAATAGGGCTCACAGTTGCTACTTTATTTGTTGCTAACGAAACCATCTCTATGACATCATTATTCTTTGCTTTTTTGGCTGCTATCACAATCCCGCATGTTATTGCTATATTTCTAATGCATAAGAAGTATATTTATTAATTTAGCCTTTTAGCTTATTCTATGTTTGAACAGTTTAGTAAACGCTTAGATGCCGCCTTAAAAACCCTTAAAGGTCATGGGCGCATAACTGAAATTAACATTGCCGAAACCATGAAAGAAATTCGGCGTGCATTGCTAGATGCCGATGTTAATTTCAAAATTGCAAAATCCTTTACCCAGCGTGTTAAAGAAAAAGCCATTGGTCAGAAGGTATTGTCAGATTTGCACCCAGGCCAGTTATTGATCAAAATTGTTCAGGATGAATTAACAGACTTACTTGGTGGGCAAAAGCAAGATATTTCTATTGCTGGTAAGCCTGCCGTTTTGCTAATGAGTGGTTTGCAAGGCTCTGGTAAAACAACCTGCTCAGCCAAACTCGCCAAACACCTTAAAGAAAAACAATCCAAGCGTGTATTATTGGTGGCGTGTGACATATACAGACCTG
>JBDQNA010000096.1:0-4738 GCA_040261965.1 Flavobacteriaceae bacterium | reverse complement strand
TCGCCAATCACAGCAGCAACACCGTCTATTTTTTGTCGCTGGTCATTGACCATTGGTGGCGTTTGTCCAAACATCAATTGAATGAAACAAAATACTATTGGTGTGAGAATTATTGATTTAGTCATAAATTTCAAATGTTCTGTTGTTGAGTGCATCTTTGATAACGTCCTTTTTAAGATCAGAAACAATATTTAACTTCCTTTGATTGAGAACAATCTGTCGAATTGTTGGCATCACATAAGACAAAGGTGCTATTTCATTTCTACGTCTAACCTCTTCCACAAAAACCAAATATAAGTCTATTGAGTCTTCTATTTCAAAAAAACGTTTACTTTTTAAATAGCGAACATATTCATTTGGTGACGACCTATTTATGCGACTAAAAAAAGCTTGTGGCCTGAACCAAATGCTGTCGTTTAGATATGCACTGTTAAATTGCAGTGAAATGGAGTCTAAATAGTTGCGATCACTCTCATTAAACCTCCTCAACGCCCTACTCACACTGGCTTTATTAAAGTTAGCTATTGGAAGCTGTACATAGCGCCCCCTAACCAAATCCTGGTGGAGTTTAAAATTTTGCTTGTTCTCGCTGTAATAAGTTTCAATTTCTTGAGGAGTTACCAAGGTATCCATGCGAGATTTAAGCCACTCCTCTTGATAGGTTTTGATAAATAAATCGTTGCGATATTGCTGTATTAATTTCTCTAAAGAAGCCTGCTGGGAAGGGTTTAAGTTGAAAACTGCTTTTTCCAGCAGCAATTGTTCTTTGATCCATTCATCTATATAGTTTTTAGCCATGGAAGCACTATCAGCGGAGGATATATTTGTACGAATATGTTCGTTTACTTCAGACACATACAAATAGTGATTGTGTACCCGGGCAACAACCTTGTCAGAGGACACTTCATTTAGCTGACAAGAAAACACCAATAGTGTAAGTAATAAAAAAGCGTAACGCATAGTTATCTAGAGTAGTTTGGGGCCTCTTTTGTTATTTGAACATTGTGTGGGTGACTTTCTTTAATTCCCGATGCGGTAATTTGCACAAATCGTGCCGTTTCTTTAAGTGTAGCAATGTCCTTCGATCCACAATAGCCCATACCAGCACGTAAGCCACCGACAAACTGATGAATACTTTCATTGAGTCCGCCTTTATAAGGAACACGTCCAACGATACCTTCAGGAACTAATTTTTTAATATCATCTTCGACATCTTGAAAATAGCGATCCTTACTCCCCTTTTTCATGGCTTCTACAGAACCCATTCCCCTATAGGTTTTAAACTTACGTCCTTCATAAATGACGGTTTCACCTGGAGACTCTTTTGTTCCTGCGAGCAAGGAGCCTAACATAACACAATCGGCGCCAGCGGCAACGGCCTTGACAATATCTCCTGTATAACGGACACCACCGTCAGCAATAAGGGGTACACCTGTACCAGCCAAGACAGACGAAACTTCTAAAACGGCAGACAGTTGTGGGTAACCAACTCCAGCGATAATACGGGTGGTACAAATCGAACCGGGGCCTATACCTACTTTAATTCCATCTGCACCTGCTTTAAGCAGATACGCAGCAGCTTCGGAGGTAGCAATATTCCCAACAACTACATCAATCTTTGGAAAGCTCTTTTTAACTTTTTTTAGCACGGCAACAACGCCTTTGGAATGTCCGTGAGCTGTATCAATTACAATGGCATCCACAGCAGCATCCGAAAGGGCTTTAACGCGATCCATAACATCAGCAGTTACTCCAACAGCAGCTGCAACGATGAGTCGTCCATAAGCATCTTTATTGGCTTGAGGTGAAATGGCTACACGTGTAATGTCTCGAAAGGTTATCAAACCTATTAGCTTGTTCTCTTTGTCAACTACAGGAAGCTTTTCGATTTTATGAGCTTGAAGCACTTCCTCGGCCTGTGCCATTGAAATACCTTCTGCAGCAGTTACTAAATTTTCAGAAGTCATCACTTCCATGAGCGGTCTACCTTCGTTTTTTTCAAAACGCAAATCGCGATTGGTAACTATGCCTATGAGCTTGCTTTTATCATCAACAATTGGAATACCACCTATGCTATATTCACGCATGATTTTTTTAGCATCAGCAACAAGAGCCGTCGTAGGTAGGGTAACGGGATCTATAATCATACCAGACTCAGATCGCTTAACTTTTCGCACTTTATCTGCCTGATCTGCTATGGTCATGTTCTTGTGCAATACGCCAATCCCTCCTTCTCTAGCCATGGCAATAGCCATTTGACTTTCGGTAACGGTATCCATTGCCGCTGAAGCGATGGGAACATTGAGTGTTATGTTGCGAGAAAATTTTGACGTAATACTTACCTCCCTAGGAAGGGTTTCAGAGTAGGCAGGCACCAAAAGTACGTCATCGTATGTAAGGCCTAAACTACTGATTTTATTGGGAAGAGATTCCATGGCAACGTTTTAGAAATGTTGCACGCAAATATACGAAAAATAACCCTAGGATTGGGGACTTGCAAATAGCTCCTTAACAATATAGGCCACACTGGCTACGTAAGTCAACGTCATCAAAACACCCGATACCAACACAACATAAGCCATGAAGATCCAACCATACCACAAAAGGTATATACCTCCGAAAGTGACAAGTAAAGATATATAAGGCTCTATGAGTAAAAACGATTTTAATCTTTTTGGAACAGCTGAAAAAAACAACAAAATGCCTGCGGAGAAGAAAATAAGCGATATGCTCAATATATGTGTGTGTACGATGGTAAGCATTTCACGCTGCCCTTTTTTGAATTTCATAACCATTTCATCAGGACGATCTTCGTTACCGTTGTAGTTCTCCTCAATACCAACAGCTGTATTGCTTTCCGTTTGAAACACAAAAGCCAAACCTGTAAAGTACCCGACAGAAAGTGTAAGCACAAAAGCTAGACAAGCTAAACGCGCATACCTAGGCAATTGTCCCAGTCGAAAATTATGATTTATTTGGTTTTCCATTATTTTGCCACGAAGCTAATGAAATCATAAGATTATTCATGGCATTCGTCATAGATTTTACTGAAATTGTTGCGCCAGAAATAGCAGCAATATTTTGACGGTAAGCAAAACGATCGTTTGGTGTTTTATCAAGAAACTGTTTTAGCCATCGTTTGCTTCCAATTTCACTGCCATAATCTTCTCTATAAACAAGAACTTTTGCTTTTTTTACAGCGAAATTCGTATCAAAAACGACAAGATATTCAAATGTGTCTGTTTGGCTGGAAGCCTCGCCAACATAGGCAAATCCCAAGGCATTGCCTTGGTCAAATATCGTGTAAAGCCGATCTTTATCAATCCCTGGGATATCTTGATCAAGCGTTTGTACAAAATTAGCGTTGTCAATTTCAAATACCTTATTTATTTCCCTCTCAGCCTTTTTACTAATGTGCAAACTAAAAACCACACCCACTAGGGATAATTTTAAAGAAAGTAAGAAGGCTGAGAGGGAAAGTATTTTCATGTTATATTATTTAGAAAAAGAATCCGACACCAAAGTTAAGCTGTCCAACAACGTCATCAGAAGCAGCTGTTTTTTTGCTTTGATAATCGCCTTTAAAAACAACACCGGGCGCTAGGTGATAAGAAAAACCAACGGTGGTTTCTTTTCTGTGGTAAGCAGGGTTAGCCATCATACCACCATCCGTTTTTTTGTGGGTGTCAAAATCTTCATAGCGCACAAAAATATCCAATCTTTGTCGATTGGTCAAGGGCAAAAGGTTATAAGCGCCTTCAATATAATAGCCGCCCATAGCGGAGCCTAAATCTTTGTTTCCTGCAGCATTGTATGCAGCCACATCACGCAATGAGGTTTTAACCCACTGCCCTCTAGAAGAAAAACGACCTTTGGCATAGCGATAGTCGGCGTCAAGCATCGTAAGGCCTACTTGCGTAGCAGCGTCCTCTAAATCTGTAGTTTGCGTTTTTCCACTGTATGCTGCCAAACCAAATCTAATGTTTGGAAGCCCATAATATTCAATCTTTGCGGCAAAATTCATATCAGAGTTAACCGATTCTGCTCCCTTTTGACGCCCCTTTCTAAAGCCATCAGAACCTCTAAGCACATAATCTTCATTAAATGAAACAAAACCATTCATCGCATATAGCTGATATCTGAAAGAAAGTTCATTTGATCTACCCGCAATACCAAAACCGATTTCACGCCAAGTTGTGGGTATTACTTTGCCATCCAAGCTTGGTCGCTCAACTCCGTTATACGTGGGTCCTTCATGGTATTCGTTAATAATCCCCATAGGAACAAGCATCAAGCCCGCTCTAGCATTCAAATTATCTGTAATATTGTAATTAACAAAAGCCTGTTCAACATAAACTTCTTTAACGTGTTCGTATTCTACTTCAGTAACAAATTGTGTTCTGTCGTCGAACTTATAGGCAAATAGCAACACCAATCGCTGCACGTCTATTTCATTTGGCTTTCCATCATATCCGTTGAAATTGATTTCCCCATAACCTCCTAGTGTTATTCTGTTTTCACTGTTTTCTAGGTTTGACAATTGGCGCATCGCACTGTTTTGGAAATTCATGTTTTGCGAAAATCCAACGGTGGATATTAAAATGGCTGAAAGGATTAATTTTTTCATTATTTTTATTTAGATTGTTTTTAAATTAGGGCAAATGTATTACCTAATTTACAAACGGAAAAATTTATTTAGATTTATTTTAAATAAGGGGTTGACAAACCTGAAAAGAAG
>JBDQNA010000159.1:0-2609 GCA_040261965.1 Flavobacteriaceae bacterium | reverse complement strand
GTTTTTTATCCGGCAATAGGGGAAATTCAAGCCTATGTGCAGCGTCATATTTTTAAAGATGAGCCTTTGACAGGCAAAACGGTTAAACTTGGTTTTTGGCCCGGTGGTGACCGCGATGGAAATCCTTTTGTAACTACTGAAATTACACGAAAAACGGCACAATTACTTCGAAGCAGCATCATTCGGAACTATTATCGAGACATTCGAAAATTACGCAGAAGATTGACTTTTGCTGGTGTAGAAGAAGCCGTTTTACAGGTTGAGAAAAAATTATATAACAGCATTTTTGCATTGGATAAGGCGCCAGCCATCAGCCTTGAAGACTTAAAAGCTAGCCTACAGTCCATTCTTGTCAAAATTGAAGAAGAATATCACGGCTTATTTGCTAATGAATTACGCGACTTTATCGCAAAGGTCAATGTCTTTGGCTATCACTTTGCTAGCTTAGATATCAGACAAGACTCACGTGTACACCACGATGCGTTTTTAAGCCTTTTAGTTCAAACAAATAAGACTGGTGTTACCGATTCAAGTTTTGATTATGTAAATGCAACTGAAGCACAGCGCATAGACTTCCTAACTTCTCTAACTGGTGATGTGGACCCCGACAGCTTTGATGACGAAACGGTGTGTAAAGCCCTTGGATCTATTCGTGCGATGCGTGAAATCCAAGAAACCAATGGTGAGGCCGGTTGTAATCGTTATATCATCAGTAATAACCAAACTGCACAAAATATATTTGAGGTTTTTGCCATGATTCGCATGAGCGACTGGGAAACACCTAATGTGGATGTTGTCCCGTTATTTGAAACGATTCCTGATTTAGAAGTAGCGGTCGCTGTAATGGATAAGGTATACGGAAACCCCGTATATCGTGAGCATTTGACAAGACGAGGAGACAAGCAGACCATTATGCTAGGGTTCTCTGACGGTACCAAAGACGGTGGCTATTTGATGGCCAACTGGAGTATTTTTAAAGCTAAAGAAGAGCTAACAGCGATATCTCGAAAATACGGGATCAATGTTGCCTTTTTTGATGGACGGGGTGGTCCACCAGCACGTGGCGGTGGTAATACCCACCAATTCTACGCATCGATGGGGAACAGCGTCGAAGCAGACGAAATACAGCTCACCGTACAAGGACAAACCATTAGTTCTAATTTTGGTACTTTCGATACTTGTCGCTATAATTTAGAACAACTCCTGAGTTCTGGTATCTCCAATCGTTTGTTTGCCTCGGATTCATCTGTTCTAAACGAGGAAGACAGGAAAACCATGACGCAGTTAGCAGAAGTTAGTTACGAAACCTATAAAGACTTCAAAGCGCATCCCAAGTTTTTGCCATACTTGGAACACATGAGTACACTCAAATATTACGCCAAAACCAATATTGGATCACGTCCGTCGAAGCGCAAATCAAGCAAGTCATTGGACTTCTCTGCTCTTCGTGCCATACCGTTTGTGGGCAGTTGGAGCCAGCTCAAGCAAAATGTACCTGGATTTTTTGGCGTGGGCACTGCTTTGGAAAGTCTAGATAAGGCAGGAGAATTTGATAAAGCAAAGCAATTGTATAACAACAATGCATTCTTTAGAACCTTGATATCAAACTCGATGATGAGTTTGCAAAAATCTTTTTTCAAATTAACAGCCTACATGGAAAACGATCCTGAATACGGTGCTTTTTGGAAGTTGATTTACGAAGAATACCTACGTTCTAAGAACTATATTCTTAAACTAACGGAAATGGATAGCCTCATGCAGGACCAACCGGAAGGAAAGGCTTCTATCCACATGCGTGAGGAGATTGTACAACCCTTATTAACCATACAGCAGTATGCCTTGTTGACGATTCAGCAGAGTAAGCTTAGCGCAAAAGAGCGTGATGTAATGGAAAAAATGGTGACACGTTCCTTATTTGGAAACATCAATGCAAGCAGAAACTCTGCTTAACGCTGGTAGAAATCAAAAGCTTCTAGAATGTGTTTTTCTGAAACCGATTGATTCCAAACAGGTTCGCCTATAGCTTTTAAAAGGACAAAAAGGACATTGCCATTTTCATTTTTCTTGTCGTGCATCAGCATTTTGATGACCTCCGAAACCGTATCCTTATCAAAGTGCACTTTGGGGTAAATAGCTTGAAAAACACGTTTGATTTTATCTGCTGACTCAAGGGAAAGCCCTACAGCATTAACAGATAAAAACGCTTCTAGTATCATGCCGATCGCAATGGCTTCGCCGTGTAGTAATCTGGTTTTATCTGAAGCGACTAAAAAGTGGGATTCTACTGCATGGCCAAGGGTGTGACCAAAGTTTAAAATCTTGCGTACCCCTTGCTCGTCAATATCTTCTGAAACCACCTTAGCCTTAACACCAACAGAGTGATGTATATGGGGCAGTATTTCAGTTTTGTTTAAATAACCACGTAACGCTTCAAAATAAGCTGGTTCTTGAATAAGCCCGTGTTTAAGCATTTCTGCATAGCCGCTTCGATATTCGGAATCGGGGAGGGTATCCAAAAAATCGGTATCCACAAGTACCATTCTAGGTTCTTTAATAATACCCACTTGATTTTTAAGTGCGCCCAAATCAATTCCCGTTTTACCTCCTAC
>JBDQNA010000091.1:0-5160 GCA_040261965.1 Flavobacteriaceae bacterium | reverse complement strand
GTCTTCCTCTCGCAGTAAGGGATAGCAGGGGATCGTTAATAGATTTAGGACCGGGATCTGTACCGATTCCTTTGGAATACTTCTGATTCCATTTGTATTTGATGGTCCATAGACCTGTGTACATCTGAGTTCTCTCATTTAACATGGTAATGGTCATCACAATGGGGAGTTCTCTTTTGTTGTTTGGGTTGTTCTTTAGAAAGTAGTTGAACTTGACTTGACTCATAATTTCCTGATTTTTAAAATGTTAATAACTAATTGAAAATCAGTACTTTATAGACCTAAAAAACGATTTCTGTGACCAAAAAGTACCCAAATTGGGTGTTTTTGAATTTGTTGGGTGGGAATAATCCAACCAAAAATCGGTTTTAAAAGACTAAAAACAGGATGAGAATAGAGATCTATGGACACCCTACAGAACCTTCTTAGAAACTCATTAAATTGAGTCTAAAGTCCTGTAAACAATGAGTTTGAGTGTTATTTGAAAGGAAGAAAAAACACCGAGAATTGTGCCATATTTCAGGCTTTCATCCTCAGTGTTTGTGGGTAAAAAGTGGAGTCGGAGGGAATCGAACCCTCGTCCAAACAAGTCAATCCAATGCTTTCTACAAGTATAGTTTTCGTTTAATTTTCGAATAGCTGCTGACCGAAAACCGCCCACAGCTAACTTAGCTTCTTTGTTTTGAGAATGTGTCGAAGCTCCATATTCTCTATGTTGACTTTGATGGTGCCTTTTGGTGGAACGCCGTCAACAAGGGCTTCCCAAAGACATCTTGCCTTCCCGCCTTGCGGGACTAGGGCCTGTGACTTACTATAATTCAGTCAATTAGGCTGCAAGAGCGTAGTTATTCTCGCCATTTAAAATGGTGGTACTATGATATTAACGAGCTGTAGTCCAGCGCTCGACTTGCTTACACTGTCATGAATCTCGCTGTCAATACCAGTCGACCCCATGCTTTCAAAGAACCCCTAAAAAGGGAAGGCAAATATACGCTATTTTAAGAAATTTGATTCACTGCACTTCGAAGAATCGTTAATCGTTCAAGCAAACCTTCTAGCAGATGTAATGGCAGCATATTTGCTCCATCGCTCTTGGCAGTACTTGGATCGTGATGTGTTTCCATAAAAAGGCCATCAACACCGGCTGCAATACCTGCTCGTGCTATGGTTTCAATTAGCTCTGGACGACCCCCCGTAACCCCACTTGATTGGTTGGGTTGTTGCAAAGAATGCGTTACATCTAGTATCGTAGGTGCTACGGACTTCATCACCGGAATACCCCTAAAGTCTACCACCATATCTTGGTATCCAAACATGGTACCTCTATCTGTTATCCATACGTTATCATTTCCTGTGTCAGTGACCTTTGATACAGCATGTGACATGCTTTCTGGACTCATGAATTGTCCTTTCTTTAGGTTGACGTATTTGCCCGTATTGGCTGCAGCAATAACTAAATCGGTTTGCCGAACCAGAAAAGCAGGAATTTGAAGTACATCTACATATTCGGCTGCTTTTTTCGCATCTGATACTTCGTGTATGTCCGTAACAGTAGGTACATTAAAGGTCTTGCCTACTTTTTGAAGGATCTTCAGTGCGTTTTCATCACCAATTCCAGTAAAGCTATCAACACGACTCCTGTTGGCCTTTTTAAAACTTCCCTTAAAAACAAATGGAATATTCAACTTAGTTGTAACCTCAACTACATGTTCTGCAATGCGCAATGCCATGTCTTCTCCTTCTATAGCACAAGGTCCTGCGAGTAAGAAAAACTGATCGGATTGTGCTTGGCGTGCAGTAAATGATTTCATCTTGTAAAAATAGGAATTATACAGATGCAATGTACATACAACACCAATGGAAAATAATGTACATTTGTGCCGCCAAAAAAAGCTATGCAAAATATTCGAAACATTGCCATTATCGCCCACGTTGATCATGGTAAAACAACATTAGTAGATAAAATTCTTCATCATTGCCAATTGTTTCGTGACAACGAAACCAAAGGAGAACTCATTTTAGATAATAATGATTTGGAAAGAGAACGTGGTATTACCATCTTGTCTAAGAATGTTTCTGTTCAATACAAAGACACCAAAATTAACATCATCGACACGCCTGGTCACGCAGATTTTGGCGGCGAGGTAGAGCGGGTGTTGAATATGGCCGACGGAGTACTACTGCTGGTTGATGCTTTTGAAGGACCTATGCCACAAACACGCTTTGTGTTGCAAAAGGCGATCAATCTTAAGTTAAAGCCCATTGTGGTTGTAAATAAGGTTGACAAAGAAAATTGTACGCCCGAAGAAGTATACGAGTCTGTTTTTGATCTGATGTTTGAACTTGGAGCAGAAGAGTGGCAACTGGATTTTCCTGTATTATACGGTTCTGCTAAAAATAATTGGATGTCTGACGATTGGCAAAACCAAACAGATACTGTTGCCCCATTGTTAGATGCTGTTGTTGCGCATATTCCTGCACCCAAAGTCTCAGAAGGGAATACTCAAATGCTGATAACCTCTCTTGATTACTCTTCCTTTACAGGTCGAATTGCAATTGGAAGGTTGCACCGTGGTATACTTAAGGCTTCTGATACGGTTTCGCTCGTGAAGCGTGATGGGGCTACAGTTAAGTCAAAAATTAAAGAATTATTGGTTTTTGATGGATTGGGTAGAAAAAAAGTAGATGAAGTAGCCGCAGGAGATTTGTGTGCTGTTGTTGGACTTGAAGATTTTGAAATTGGCGATACCATAGCCGATAGTGAAGCACCAGAAGCGTTGCCTACCATAGCTATAGATGAACCTACCATGAGTATGTTGTTTACCATAAACGATTCACCGTTTTTTGGCAAAGAAGGCAAGTTTGTTACTTCACGACACATCAAGGATCGTTTGGAGCGTGAGTTGGAGCGTAATCTGGCCATGCGGCTTGAAGAAACAGATGCAGCTGATAAGTTCATGGTGTATGGACGTGGTGTGCTGCACTTATCTGTTTTGATCGAAACCATGCGCCGAGAGGGCTATGAACTGCAAATTGGTCAGCCACAGGTGATTATTAAAGAAGTAGATGGTAAAAAATGCGAGCCTATAGAAGAACTGTCGATTGATCTTCCAGAAGAAGTTTCGGGCAAAGCAGTAGAAATGGTAACCATGCGTAAAGGAGAAATGACGGCCATGGAACCAAAGGGTGGACGTATGATGTGTTCCTTTAAGATTCCTTCAAGAGGCATTATTGGCCTTAGAAATCAATTGTTGACCGCTACGGCTGGTGAAGCTATCATGAATCATAGATTTATTGATTATGAGCCATATAAAGGTGAAATTCCAGGAAGAATCAACGGATCACTCATTTCTATGGAAAAAGGAACAGCAATTCCCTACTCATTGGATAAGCTCCAAGACAGAGGTAAGTTTTTTGTACCCCCCGGAGATGAAATCTATACAGGACAAGTAATTGGTGAAAATTCTCGTGCAGATGACTTAGTGGTAAATGTTACTAAAACAAAAAAGCTCTCAAATGTGCGTGCATCAGGCTCTGATGACAAGGTTAAATTGGCCCCGCCCATTACTTTTAGCCTTGAAGAAGCACTGGAATATATCCAAAAAGATGAGTATGTGGAGGTAACACCAAATTCACTCCGCTTGCGTAAAATTTACCTTGATGAAAACGAGCGTAAGCGAAATGCTAAGCAATATTCTTAAGCATGCTTAGTTTTTGTATTTTAGGAAACTAAAATCAATTAGAGCTTGTATAATGTTCTTTCTCTTTCTGCACTCTCCCTAGCGGTTAAGCTTTTAGTTGGCTTTTTGCTTACAAAATTATTTGCCTATTTCCTTGGTCCATCTGGCCTAGCAACATTGGGTAATTTAAAAAACGTTACCCAGCTTTTATCTTCATATGGCTCAATGGGGATGCAAAGTGGAATTATCCGATTTTCTTCAGAGTTTAACCTCCAGAAACATAAAATTACCGAGTTACTTGGTACCCTGAATATTATTTTTACCGTATCTAGTCTTGTTGGTGGCTTTTTTGTTTATTTTTTTTCTGATGAACTAGCCCAAACTATCTTTCAAGATCGTTCGTTGAATTTTATTTTTAAAGTTACAGCTGTATTGCTCCCTATGCACGGTTTTCACCTTATGTACTATGCGTTGCTTCAAGGTTTTGGCAACTATAAACGAGTTGTTGGGCAAGACATTCTTATGAACCTTCTTAAAATCACCCTCGCCGCTTTTATGATTTTAAACTACGGTTTAACAGGAGCTCTTTTAACTATTGTAATACTTCCTAGTATTTACTTTTTGTTAAGTGTTTTTAATGTTTCAAAATCCTTAAACTTATTTAAAACAAATTGGTCAACTTCTGTTGCTAAAAATCTGGGGTTATATAGTCTTATGAGCCTGTTTTCAAGCATAGCTATTCCCCTAGTTTACATACTGATTAGGAATAGAATCACGCTTACTTTGGGCCCTGAAAATGCAGGTTATTGGGAAGCGGTAAATCAATTTTCTTTTTTCTACTTCATGGCACTTCAGTCTGTCATTTTGATGTATGTTCTGCCTCGTATATCAGCAAATTCAAATATCTCTTTTTTCCGAAAACAGATAAAAGAGTATTTTGTCAAGTTAATGCCTGGTTTTATTGTTTTTTTATTGCTTTTGTTTTTATTCAGAGACTCTATTATTTGGTTGTTGCTAACAGCTAACTTTAACGCTGTTAGTGATTTGATGATGTGGCAACTTTTAGGAGATGTGTTTCGTGCTTCTTCATTGATCCTGCTAGCTTATGTACACGCTCGTCGTTTGATCAAACATTATATAGTGGTAGATTTGGTTTTTTCAATTTCAATGGTATTATTCTCCTATTTGTTAATTGAGTCTTTTGGCCTAATAGGTGCAGTACAGGCACATTTCGTTTCATACTTTTTATATTTTAGTATTAATGTGTTTTTGCTCCGTAAACCTTTATTTTTAAGCGCTAATGAATAAATATTGCAGCCACATTGATATTTTTAAAGCAGCTAAACCTTTTGTTTTTCTTTTTAGCGCTTTTATTGGAGTTTATCTTTTTGAATTAGTCGTTTTTGAGTACGACCCCACACGACTTGTTAATTTGGTTGAGAATATTGCCTTTTCATCACTCCTTTTCTCCATATTAGTG
>JBDQNA010000138.1:0-3086 GCA_040261965.1 Flavobacteriaceae bacterium | reverse complement strand
GTACCTGTTGCGACCGTTGCACTAAACGGTGCAAAAAATGCAGCCTTGTTGGCTTGTCAGATTCTAGGTGTAAAAAATCCAGCATTGCGGGAGGCGATGATTGCCTACAAAGTATCCTTAGGAGAGAAAGTCCATCAAAGTGCTAAGGACCTTAACAATAAATAAGCGCCAGAAAGCTCAAACCCCACCACAACACAGGAATTGCCTCAACATACAATGATGTAAGGTGTTTTGGTCGATCTCTTTTTACTTTAAAAATAAGTATCCCAAGAACAACTAGCACCCCTATTTCAATCCAAGCAAGAATGTTTTTAGTTGCCGTCATCAAGGCCAAAACCATAGCCATTAAAATCAAGAAATACGACAGCAACTTTACCCCCCTAACACCCAAAACTTGTGGGAGTGTTTTCAAACGCGGGGCATCGCTATTAAGATCGTGTATTTCAAGCGGTACAATAAGTACCAATATCCAGAGTAAGGCTTTTGAAGCAATCAACACAAAATGAACCGATACATTATTAAACAGCTCAAAAGTAGCTAGTGTTGACCAGCACAAGGCCACAATAAATATCTTGAGTGTAGGGACATAGCGCAAGCCCATTTGAGCCCGGAAAGGAAGTGTATATAAAGCTGTAATCATCCCTACAAAAACAAAAACCAACCAAACAGCTGTAGTTTGCGTGGCGAGAACAAAAACACCAATTGCTATAGCGCAGAAAAGCATGGTGACTTGTAGTAAATTGATTCTTTGCCTTTTTACTAAGGCAGGCACAACAAAATGAAAGTATTGATAAGCAACCCAACCAAAACCAAAAATGGCACATTGCAATGAAGCAGCTAAATCAACACCTTGTTGCATCGCAAACACATTGCAAAAAGCCCACAACGATAAGGCAACGTGTAGGCTGGATTCAATATATGGCCGGAGATTGATATGCTTCATAAAGAACTGCAAAACTACCAATTGTGTTAATAAGGTAGCCATTTATGGTTAACAACTTTAGGCTGAAATGGTTAGGTTTAATTTTTTTGATTTTAAGCAAAAAATTACCTTTGGGAAGGTATAATATTGGTGTTCATGAATACAAATAATTTCGCACTTCGCCACTTAGGTCCAAACGAAAAGGAGTTGGACAAGATGCTTTCGGTTATAGATGCTTCATCACTTGAAGAACTGGTTGCACAGACCGTTCCAGAAGCTATTAGGTTGCATGCGCTTATGTCGCTTCCTGAAGCGATGAGTGAACATAGCTTTTCAAAACACATTACCGAATTAGGGAAACACAACAAAGTGTTTACCTCTTTTATTGGTTTAGGATATCACGAAGCCATTTTGCCCGGTGTGATCCAAAGAAATATATTAGAAAACCCAGGTTGGTACACCGCATATACGCCCTACCAAGCTGAAATTGCACAAGGTCGGATGGAGGCGCTACTCAACTTCCAAACCATGATTGTGGAACTCACAGGAATGGAACTTGCTAATGCTTCCCTTTTAGATGAATCTACAGCAGCAGCAGAAGCCATGAGTCTGCTCTTTGGTCAACGTACAAGAACTCAGAAAAAGGAAGGTGCAAAGCTGTTTTTTGTTGATGAAAATACCTTGCCACAGACCAAATCTGTGTTAGAAACAAGAGCTATTCCTGTTGGTATTACACTTGTTTATGGCAGTTGCGATACTTTTGTACCTACCGAAGCGTACTTTGGAGCTTTGGTACAGTACCCTGGTGCTGATGGTGCTATACCCAACCTAAAAAGCTTTATTGATTGTGCTTCCCAAGCAGAAGTGAAAACAGCAGTTGCTGCTGACCTTATGAGCTTGGTGCTTTTAGAAGCGCCAGGAACTTTAGGAGCTGATGTAGTAGTAGGTAGTAGTCAACGCTTTGGAATTCCACTTGGTTATGGAGGACCGCACGCAGCATTCTTTGCAACCAAGACCGCCTATAAGCGAAGTATTCCAGGAAGGATTATTGGCGTTACCCAAGATAAGTCTGGTAACAGAGCTTTACGTATGGCCTTGCAAACGCGTGAGCAACACATTAAAAGAGATAGGGCTACATCTAATATTTGTACTGCACAAGTACTTTTAGCGGTTATGGCAGGAATGTATGCCGTATACCACGGCCCAGATGGATTAACATCAATTGCTACACGCATCCACCGTCATGCTTGTCAACTTAATCAAGCACTGAAACAACTGGGAATACCGCAAAAGAATGAGGCCTTCTTTGATACGCTTCACATCGAAGCCCCAGCCCAAAAAATAGCAAGATTGGCTGCTGCCAAAGGAATCAATCTTCGTCAAATAAACAGCAATGAATTGAGCATTACCTTCCATGAAGCAACTGAGGACCGGCACATTCAAATTTTGATTGATATCATTTCCGAAGCAACTAAACAGCCTACCTTTAATGTCAATTTGGTAGAAATGGATTGCCTCCCTATTTCTCACAAGCGAACTACTTCATTTTTAACCAACGACGTATTTCATAGTTACCACTCCGAAACCAGTATGATGCGTTACATCAAATCCCTTGAGCGCAAGGACTTGGCGCTAAATCATTCCATGATTGCATTGGGTTCTTGTACCATGAAGCTAAATGCTGCTACAGAAATGTTTGCTTTGAGCGATCCACATTGGAATAACATACACCCCTTTGCGCCTATTGATCAGGCAGCTGGCTATACTAGTGTGTTACATGACCTGGCTGACTACCTTACAGAAATTACAGGCTTCGGGGGCACATCTTTACAGCCCAATTCGGGAGCACAAGGGGAATTTGCAGGACTGATGGTCATCCGAGCATTTCATATTGCAAACGATGACGCACATCGCAACATCTGTCTTATTCCTGCTTCCGCACATGGCACCAATCCAGCTTCTGCCGTAATGGCCGGAATGCAGGTGGTGGTGACCAAAACAGATGAACGCGGAAACATTGATTTAGCTGATCTTGAAGAAAAGGCATTGGCCCACAAAGATCAGTTGGCCGCACTGATGGTCACCTATCCTTCAACCCACGGGGTTTTTGAGTCTTCGATTAGAAAAATCACTGAATTAATCCACGCATGCGGTGGCCAGGTCT
>JBDQNA010000132.1:0-3271 GCA_040261965.1 Flavobacteriaceae bacterium | reverse complement strand
TAGAAAATCCTTTTGATTTTACTAAAAAAGAAGAAATCAATGTGGATTATGAAAATCAACAACATCCTGGCACTTTACGACAAAAAACAGAAAAGTGGCGCAAGCAACTTAAGCTTTCTACGCTTAATATATTACACAACAAAATAGAAGAGGAAGAAAAGCTGGTTGCTAAAGACGAAAGCTATGTGCCCAAGACATTTGAAGTTTTAGAAGAAGAAGCCCGAGGGATTACCCGTGAAAACATGGAAAATTATTTTTCGCTGATGGAAGACGTCCGTGAGGAGGACTGGTTTGGAAGCTATCTCAATGCTTTTGTAACCCAGTTTGACCCCCATTCTGTCTATTTCGCTCCCGTAGACAAAGACCGTTTTGATGCATCTATGTCTGGAAAGTATGAAGGAATAGGCGCTCGACTTACCAAGCGAAACCAAGTTATCAAGATTGTTGATGTGATTTCAGGAGGGCCCATATGGCGCGACCAGTCAATTGAAGTTGGTGACCAAATTATGATGGTCCGTCAAGATGAGGGCGATCCCGTTGATGTTCAATCCATGCGCCTAGATGACGCTATTAAACTAATTAAGGGACCAGCTGAAACGACGGTTTATCTAACCATAAAGCGGGTAGATGGTACAATAGAGGAAGTAGCTATCAAACGCGATACCGTTGAGCTAGAAGAATCATATTTGAAGTCATCACTAATCCAAAAAGGAGGCAAAACGTTTGGGCTGATACACTTGCCTAAATTTTATGTTGATTTCAAGGATTACAAAGAACGTAATGCTGCAAAGGACATGGAGCAAGAAATAATTCGACTCAAACAACAAGGGGTTAAGGGCTTGGTTATTGATTTGCGAAATAATGGAGGTGGCTCCCTTCAAACTGTTGTGGATATGGCCGGTTTCTTTATTGACGAAGGACCTGTTGTTCAGGTAAAGACTAGTGATGCTGGGAGTAAGGTTTTAAAAGATCGAGATGGTAAGACACTTTGGGACGGTCCACTTGTAATTATGGTGAATGAACTTTCTGCTTCTGCTTCTGAGATTTTAGCGGCTGCCATGCAAGACTATGAAAGAGCTGTTGTTTTGGGGAGTAAGCAAACTTTTGGTAAGGGGACTGTTCAAAATATAATTGAGCTGAATCGTTTTGTTTCTAAGAGTACCTATGGCGATTTGGGCGCGTTAAAATTTACTACTGAAAAGTTCTATCGCATTACAGGCAAGTCAACCCAGCTAGAAGGCGTTTATAGCGATGTGGTAGCGCCAGACCAATATGCCTATGTTGATATTGGCGAAAAAGACGAAGAAAACCCCTTGGTGTGGGATCAGATTGCCTCGACTTCATTTAGCAAATGGGATGGCTATCAAAACTATCAGCAGGTTATTGAAGATAGCGCTGCTCGCGTGGCTCGTGACACCTTATTTCAGCTCATTGATAAAAACGCCAAATGGGTTCGTGAGCAACAAGATAAAAATGGTTTTTCATTGAACTACAAGCTGTTTTCAGATGAAATAGCAAAAGATGAATCTTTTGCAGATCAATTTGAAATACTGAATGAATATTCCAACTCGCTGACATTTAAATCGCTGCCTTATGAGTTAACAAAAATGAAAACCGACACCCTGCTAGCTGAAAAGCGTAAGCGTTGGAAAAAGTCTTTGAATAAGGATATGTATGTTAACGAGGCAGTTTCGATTTTAGAAGCGTTAGAATTAAACTTTATTGGCAGAAAACCCCTTGCTCTACAACGCTAATCTATTGTATCCTCATATAATATACACGTAAGTAAATTCCCATAAACATACTAAAAGCCAATAAGCTAGACCCCCCGTAACTCATCAGTGGTAGTGGAATACCAATGGTAGGCACCAATCCAACCACCATGCCTATATTAATGCCTACGTGAATGAGTAGTATACAAGCAAATCCAAGGCAAAACACCCGACTAAAAGTGGTTTTTTGTTTGTAGGCTGTTTTGACAATTTGAGTGATTAGCATCATAAAAAGTCCTAAAACCAAAACGGTACCTAAAAAACCCCACTCTTCACCCACAGTTGTAAAAATATAATCGGTTTGTTGTTCTGGAACAAAACCTCCTTTGGTTTGTGTTCCTTGCAAGTAGCCCTTGCCCAAACCACCGCCCGAACCGATCGCTATTTGAGACTGGTTTATATTATAGCCCACACCTCGTACATCGACTTCTTTTCCTAACAAAATATTAAACCGATCCCTGTGTCGCTGTTCAAATACATTATCAAAAATATAGGATACAGAAAGCGTAAAAGCAGCACCCGTGATGCCAATTAACAGTATGGGTCTGAGTGCTTTTTTTAGCTTTCGCCAATGCCTGTAGATATAGGCAAACAGCGATAAAACTCCAATTGTGATTAGGGTAAAATTAGCACCTATTAGGAGCGTGAGAATGAATAGTCCAAACAAAAGCAACAGGGTGTATATAAAGAAAGAAGGAAGCCCTTCGGCATGGAGTACAAAGAAAAAGCCTAGAAGTACAATGGCCGTACCAGGGTCGGGCTGGGCTATCGTTAATATTGCGGGAATAGCTATGATGGCAAAGGCACCTACATAGTCTTTCGCTCTATCAATACGTGTATTAAAACCGCCCAAGTGCTTGGCAATTGCGAGTGCAACCGCAATTTTCGCAAACTCTGAAGGTTGTAAGCTAAATCCGCCAATGGCATACCACGACCTTGCACCGGACACTTCTGTTCCAAATATCCATAAACCCAATAAACTTAGGATTGACACCAGAAACAAGATGCTGGCATAACGTTCAAAAAACTTGATATCAATGAATTGAAATAAGAAAATCAGGACTATGCCTATTCCCAAGGCAATCAGCTGTTTTTGCATAAATTCAGCAACTATTGCCGTGTTATTAACATCGTATACAGCAGAATATATATTGACCAAACCTGTGCCCACCAACACCAGGTAGAGGGATAAGGCATACCAGTCAAAACGTAAAAACTTATTCATTTATGGTAAAGGGTTTGTTACTTGTTACTTTGGCGTATTCCGCTTCAAGGCTTCCCTTGAGCATGCGGTTCTCCAACCATTTTCGGTTGACTTCACCCTTAAGGTATTTTTCAATCACTAAACTGGCTATGGGAGCAGCCCAACGTGCCCCCCAATAACCGTTCTCCACGATTACGGCAAGCGCAATTTTAGGATCGTCTTTTGGTGCAAAAGCAATAAAAACAGAATGGTCTGTTAGTTGTGTTCTGACGCCATCAATCTTCGTAAAGTTTTC
>JBDQNA010000154.1:0-2771 GCA_040261965.1 Flavobacteriaceae bacterium | reverse complement strand
CTTTATTTATTCCAAAATAAAAGATAGAGATATTGCTGACGATGTTTTTCAAGACACCTTCATTAAAGTAATTCAGACCCTCAAAAAAGGAGCATATAACGAAGAGGGACGATTTGTTTCTTGGGTAATGCGAATTGCACATAATCTAATAATAGATCATTTTAGACGTCAACAGCGCATGCCTATGTATGACACCTATGATCATGAACAAGATGTGTTTTATAATTTGTCTGAGCCATCTAAAAATATTGAAGACATGATTATTGATAGTCAGATTAAATCTGATATTACTGCCCTAATGCATGAGCTTCCTGAAAATCAATACGAGGTGCTTAAAATGCGCTTGTTTCAAGATATGAGTTTTAAAGAAATTGCTGAACAAACCGATGTAAGCATCAATACCTCCTTAGGTAGAATGCGTTATGGGCTAATAAATTTACGAAAATTGATAGACGAGCGAAATTTGACCATGACACAATAAAATTAATGGCATGTCGTTATCCATTTAAACACCATATGGATAAATTTTACACGCTACCCACCCAACAATCAAAACCCAGACCAAGTGCCAATTCAGTAGCACTGATTCTTCAGTATGCTGCAGCGTACCAACCTTTGAAATTAGCTAACGGTGATGTAGATACCTTTGCCAATTAGCAATTGAATTTTTTCAGTATGCTTTTTCTGCCAATGGTTTTGGTGATAATATCTTTTGATATGTCCCAACCTCTGGCGGGGCAATATTCACGTCCATACCAAATAATTTGAAGGTGCAAGTCGTTCCATTTTTCTATAGGGAATAATCGTTTGGCATCTCGTTCTGTTTGCACCACACTTTTTCCATTCGAAAACCCCCAGCGGTACATCAGGCGATGAATATGTGTGTCTACTGGAAATGCGGGCACGCCAAAAGCTTGAGCCATAACTACACTGGCAGTTTTATGTCCCACTGCTGGCAGGGCTTCTAAAGCCTCAAAACTTTGTGGCACTTTTCCGTTGTGTTGTTCTAAAAGGATGTGCGACAAGCCATAAATACCTTTTGATTTCATAGGAGATAAGCCCACGGGTTTTATAATTTCTCTAATTTGATCAACACTCATTTTAATCATATCGGTTGGGTTGTCGGCCTTGGCAAAAAGCTTTGGTGTAATTTGATTTACACGCACATCGGTACTCTGCGCCGATAGGAGTACAGCAATTAATAAGGTATAGGGATCTTTATGGTCTAACGGAATTGGAATGGTAGGATAGCGCTCTTCCAAGGTTTTAATGGCAAAAAATACCTTATCGGCTTTATTCATTTTTGTATTTTTAACATCTAAAAATAAACAAAATGCTACAAGAAGGAGATCAATTACCTGCTTTTTCAGGTTTAAATCATTTGGGAGAACCCGTATCACATGAAAACTACGCTGGAAAAAAGCTTATCGTATTCTTTTATCCACGTGCCAACACGCCAGGTTGTACAGCGGAAGCATGCAATTTAAGCGATAACTATGCTACACTTCAAGCCGAAGGATATGAGCTGCTTGGTGTAAGTGCCGATAGCGTTAAGAAGCAAGCGAGTTTTGCTGCCAAATTTTCGTTTCCATATCCACTACTTGCCGATGAAGATCACAGTGCTATCAACGCTTTTGGCGTTTGGGGGCCCAAAAAGTTTCAAGGAAAAGAATACGAAGGCATCATCAGAACTACGTTTGTAATTGACGAATCTGGAATCATTGTACGGGTGATCAATAAGGTTAAAACAAAAGACCACGCTGCTCAAATTTTGGAAGGATAAGACTACTGGCTTTTGAAGCCAAATAGTTTTTTGGTTTTGATAAGTTTGGAAACACCCTCTGGAAGTTTGTTTTCCCATCCTTTTTCACCCTTTTTGATTTGCTCAAGAATATCCCTTGAAAATATCTTCATGTCTTCGGTACTGTAATCTAAGATATCAACCACCTTGTCGTTGTATTTAAAGAAGTTATAGAGTTCTTTTAACCTCGGGTTAACCCTTAGCGAGTTGCTGTCGATTATATTACCTGTTTTTGAATCAATTATGGGGTACAGATATACTTTGAGATTTTTGAAAAAAAGCTTACCAAAAGCCTCTAGAATACCACCACTTAAGTTGCGGTAATACTTTTCATTAAAGATTTCGATAAGGTTGTTAACCCCCATGGTAAGACGAATTTTCTTCTCGGTGTATTCTGAGAAATACTCGGCTAGCTTATAGTATTCTTTAAAGTTTGATATCATAACTGTTTGCCCTAAAGAGCACAGCAGTTTTGCTCGATCCATAAAATCCTCTTCGTCGATAGCACCTGTCGTCATGAGGTTTGAAAGAGTAATTTCAAAAATAACCAATGAATTATCCGGATCAGAATTGGGTTCTTTTTCAAATATACTAAGTGATTTTCTGTACATATCCACATTGACCTTGGTAACAGGTCGGAAACTACCTCTAATGGCAATGATGTTTTTCTTGTAAAGTTCTCTAGCTGGAAGTAGGTTGTTCCCATCAGGGCCAAACATAACAGCATCTGTCATGCCAAGTCGGACAAGCTCCAAACTCAACACTCTGTTGTCAATACCTTCAAAAAGAGGTCCTGTAAAATTGATGGTGTCAATTTCAATGGCATCACGATCTATGTGGTCGTAGAGATATTGAAGCATCTTTTTAGGCCTATCATTCTGATAGAAGGCGCCGTAAATTAGATTTACGCCAATTACGCCTAGGGTAAGCTGTTGTTGTTTGGTGTCGTTTTCCCGAAAACGGACATGAG
>JBDQNA010000109.1:0-3987 GCA_040261965.1 Flavobacteriaceae bacterium | reverse complement strand
TGTATACGCAAGATGCTCTTGTAGTTGAGCCAGCAGGTGCGATGTCTGTATCTGCGCTATCTCAGTTATCGGGAGATATTAAAGGCAAAAACGTAGTGTGTTTGGTATGTGGTGGTAATAATGACATTACACGCATGGCAGAAATCAAAGAACGCGCATTGCTTTTCAGTAACCTTAAGCATTATTTTATTGTGCGCTTTCCACAGCGCGCAGGTGCGCTAAAGGAGTTTGTGCAAGATATTTTAGGTCCAACAGATGATATTACCTTTTTTGAATACTCCAAAAAAAGTGCACGTGCCCAAGGTCCGGCGGTAGTGGGAATTCAGATAAAATCAGTAGATGACTTTAAGCCATTATTAAATCGAATGAAAGAAAGGCAATTTTTTGGTGATTATTTAAATAATAAGCCTGATTTATTTCAATTTTTGATTTAGTTTTGTATTGCTATGAAAAATAAAATATGAATATACCAGCTCAACTTGCTATTGATGCACCTTTCCATCACAATAGTTTTTTAATTAACGGTGAAATCACCCTTTGGGATGGCCCAACAGCCGATGTCTACTCTTCAATTCACACACCAAATACTGAAGGTGCACTTGCGCCAACTCATTTAGGTTCTGTGCCAGACATGAACGCTGCACACGCCCTTAAAGCGCTTGAAGCTGCTTCAGATGCCTTTGATAAAGGAAAAGGGGAGTGGCCAACGATGAAAGTGGCAGATCGAATTGCATGTATGGAGCGTTTTGTTACGCTTATGAAGCAACAACGTGATAAGGTAGTAAAGCTGTTGATGTGGGAGATTGGTAAAAACCTAAACGACTCAGAAAAAGAATTTGACCGTACGGTGGACTATATCGTAGATACGATCAACGAGTACAAAGACATAGACCGCGACAGTGCTAAGTTTCACAATCACGGAGGCGTTTTTGCACACATTCGACGTGGTCCCATAGGTGTGGTATTATGTCTAGGTCCTTATAATTACCCATTAAACGAAACTTTTGCGTTGCTTATCCCAGCCATTATCATGGGAAATACAGCCATATTCAAACCAGCCAAGCACGGGGTCTTACTTATTGCACCTTTGTTACAGGCCTTTAAAGAGAGTTTTCCACCCGGAGTAGTAAACATTGTATTTGGCCGTGGGAGAACCATTGCTACGCCTATTATGAAAACGGGAGAAATAGACGTTCTAGCGCTTATTGGGCATAGTTCTTCTGCCATGTCATTACAAGACTTGCACCCTAAGAAAAGCAGGCTACGATTGGTATTAGGACTTGAAGCAAAAAACCCTGCTATTATTTTGCCAGATGCAGACTTAGAGAAAACAGTACAAGAATGTGTGGCAGGAACCTTGTCTTTCAACGGACAGCGATGTACTGCACTTAAGGTTTTGTATGTGCATGAATCTATTAAGGAAGCATTCTTAACTAAATTTGTGGCAGCAGTTGATGCTTTAAAACTGGGTATGCCATGGGAGAATACGCTGCTTACACCATTGCCCGAACCCAACAAGCCTGCCTATATTCAAGAGTTGATTGATGACGCTACAGCAAAAGGAGCCAAGGTCCTCAACCCAAGGGGCGGCGAACGTACAGAAAATTTTATCTTCCCAGCCATTCTCTATCCTGTATCACGTGATATGCGTGCATATGAAGAGGAGCAGTTTGGTCCTGTAATCCCGGTGATGTCATTTACTGATATTGATACACCTCTAGACGATATGGCAGCTTCCTCTTACGGACAGCAAGTGAGTTTGTTTGGAAAAGATGTCGATAAATTGGGACCCCTAATTGATACGTTGGCCAACCTCGTGTGTCGTGTGAACCTTAACAGCTCATGTCAACGAGGACCAGATGTGTATCCTTTCACGGGTAGGAAAGATTCTGCTGTAAGTACATTAAGTGTACGAGATGCATTGCGCTCTTTTTCTATCAGAACTTTTGTGGCTACAAAAGATACAGAAAGCAACAAAGAAATATTACGAGAACTGTTAGACACACATAAGTCTAACTTTATCTCAACGGATTATATGCTATAATTAATTATTCAGCATTACAGGCATGACCAGCATGGTAACTTGCTCTCCTTCGTCCAATCCGTCTACAGGCGTAATGATACCCGCTCTATTGGGGAGGGAAAGCTCTAACTGAATTTCATCAGAACTTAAGTTGCTCAACATTTCTGTAAGGAAGCGCGCATTAAAGCCTATTTGCATATCATCCCCGTGGAAAGAACACGTAAGGCGTTCTTCGGCTTTGTTGCTGTAGTCAATGTCTTCTGCAGAAATATGAAGCTCTGCTCCAGCAATACGCAAACGGATTTGATGTGTTGTTTTGTTTGAAAAGATGCTTACCCTTTTGACGGTGTTTAAAAGTTGTACACGGTTGATGCTCATTACATTGGGGTTCTCCTTTGGAATGACGGCTTCGTAATTTGGATATTTTCCATCTATGAGCCTACAGATCACTACGGTATCATCAAAAGAAAACTGAACATTACTGTTGTTGTAATTAACCGTCACATCTTCTTCGCTACCAATTAAAACTGATTTAAGGAGGTTTAATGGTTTCTTGGGCATGATAAACTCTGCAGTTTCAGGAGCAACCACGTCTGTTCTTTCATACTTTACTAATTTGTGTGCATCGGTGGCAACAAATGTCATACCGCTAGAAGACAGCTGAAAAAACACACCACTCATAACAGGACGTAAATCGTCATTCCCGCTAGCAAAGATGGTATTGTTGATGGCTGTTGCTAAGGTGTCGCCTTGTATGGTCAGGCTTGAAGCATCTACAACTTCAGCCGCTTGTGGGTATTCATCTGCGTTGGCATAAGCTAGGGCATATTTTCCTTGTTCAGAACTGATTTCAAGTGTGTTGTTGTCAGCTTGTGAAAACGTCAAGGGTTGTTCTGGAAATGTCTTTACCGTATCGAGTAGAAGTCTTGCAGGCACGGCTAGTTTTCCTTCACTGGTAGCTTCTACTTTTATGGTAGCACTGATGGTTGTTTCGAGATCGGTGGCCGTAATTTTAAGTTGTTGGGGTGCTAATTCAAACAGCACATGATCCAAGATAGGCAGTGTGTTACTTGTGTTTAAAACGCCACTTAGGGTTTGTAGTTGGCGTTGTAGTTGTGTACTTGATACAATGAAGTTCATGTTCTAATCGTCTTTACTTACAAATATATTGTTTAAGCAGGCTTTCCTAAAACAAATTTATCAACAGCTAGGCATCATTTATGAACGCAACTCGTATGGGGTCAAGGTATGAAAGACCAAAAAGAGTGCTTGCACCACCGCCATAGTTTGGACTTCCTTTAAACACGGCAAGTTCTAAGTGCCCTTGTGTATTGAAAAGTGCTAGTTTTTTTCCTGCTTCCTCTCGTTGCGCCTTCGGTTTGTCGTAGCGGATAGCCTCGTGATAATCGTTAAATATTTCTTTAAAATCATGATTTCGTGCATGAATGACAAATGCGCGATTTCTTCCAACCTTTTGAAATAGTTGTTTGGTAATGTTGGTAACTATATTTCCAAACCTGTCTATATGCAATACATGGCCCTGTATTTCATTGCCTTGAGGGTGTACGGATGGCATATGCTGTGTGCGTTGCTTAAGGGTAGTAATAGGAGTGCCAATAACACTTAAAGCACCGCCGCGATGGATATGGGCTACAGCTTCAACGCCACGCGCTTGGTTGGTGTTGTTAGAGGCCTTAAGCGCAATAGCCTTGGTGGGTTTTAATTCAGGTTCCAATAAGGACAAAAACCCATTATCTGCACAAACAAAAAAATGATCGTTCAGCTCAGCAACTATAAGGTCTTGCTCGGGGGTTTGGTTAAAATTTATGCCCACAAAGTGGATGCTGCCTTGGGGGAAACTGCGATAAACAGCTCCCAAAACATAGGCTGCTTGAATAATGTGAAAGGGTTCAATAAGGTGGGATACGTCTATTATTTCTGGGGCTTCCAACTGGTTATAGAGC
>JBDQNA010000039.1:0-9273 GCA_040261965.1 Flavobacteriaceae bacterium | reverse complement strand
TCCTTGGACGAAAAACGACGTGCTACCCAAGCAAAGCTTGACCAAACCCTAGCACAAGCCAATACCATTGCTAAAGAAATTGGACAGCTATTTAAACAAGGGGCTAGCGAAGAAGCAACTGCTAAAAAACAAGCGTCTGCCGCACTTAAAGCCAGCTCAAAAGAACTTCAAGACACCTTGCAAGAAGTCTCTAAACAGTTACAAGAAGTGCTTTATCAGCTGCCCAACATTCCACATCCAAGTGTTCCTAGTGGTAACTCTGATCAAGACAACGAAGAAGTTCTTCAAAAAGGAAATATCCCAACCCTAGACGATGCTGCATTGCCGCATTGGGAATTGGCGAAAAAATACAAGCTTATAGACTTTGAATTGGGTGCAAAAATCACAGGGGCTGGATTTCCCGTTTACACTGGAAAAGGCGCTAAACTACAACGTGCACTTATCAATTATTTCTTAGATTTTAATACAGCTGCGGGTTATGGCGAGGTACAGGTACCCCATTTGGTAAATGAAGCCTCTGGCTTAGGTACTGGGCAATTGCCCGATAAGGAAGGGCAAATGTATCACGTTACAGAAGACGACCTATACCTAATCCCAACTGCTGAAGTTCCCCTAACAAACCTATACCGTGACAGCCTGATTCATGAAGACGAATTGCCTGTTAAACTCACAGCCTATACCCCATGTTTTAGACGTGAAGCCGGAAGCTATGGTGCACATGTGCGCGGACTTAACCGCCTGCATCAGTTTGACAAAGTGGAAGTGGTACGTATTTCTCATCCTGATAAATCTTACGCTGCCCTGGACGAAATGGTAGATCATATAGGAACACTTTTGGCTTCCTTGGATTTGCCTTACCGCATATTACGCCTTTGTGGGGGCGATCTAGGGTTTACCGCCGCCTTAACCTATGATTTTGAGGTGTTTTCTACTGCGCAAGATCGCTGGTTGGAAGTGAGTTCTGTATCTAATTTTGAATCCTTTCAATCCAATAGATTAAAGCTACGCTATAAAGGGAAAGATGGCAAAAAGCAACTGGCGCATACGCTCAACGGAAGTGCACTTGCCCTACCGCGTATCGTGGCAGGACTGTTGGAAAACCATCAGAAGCCTGACGGCATACATATACCTAAAGTACTTGTACCCTACACTGGGTTTGACATCATCAACTGACATGCAGATTTACAACATCACCTTTATCGTTGAGCCCAATATTGAAAAAGATTGGGCAACACACCTTGATAAAGAGTTACTGCCCGAAATTGCCAAAAACGTACAACAAATAGACTTGATGCGTGTTGAGTTTGTAGACGGAGTTGAGCCTATTAAAGGAACCACCTTTAGTATGCAATTCTATTGCGCAGAGCCCGAGCATTTACGTTGGGTAAAAGAAATTGGACATCAACTGGTGTTGCAAAAACTGTATCGTGTTTTCCCTCAAGATTGGGTGGCTTTTGCAAGTCGGTTAGAGTTTTTGAAGTCATACACATGAGTGTTCGCCCAAAAAAATACCTCGGACAGCACTTTTTAACCGACCTAAATATTGCGCAAAACATTGCCAATACCCTGTCTGGAGTGGGTTATGACCATGTGCTCGAAGTTGGTCCAGGAATGGGCGTACTTACCCAATACCTACTGGAAAAATCATTTGCCACACACGTAATTGAAATCGATACCGAATCCGTTAGCTACCTCAAGACGCATTTCAGTCAATTAGAAGATCGAATCTTGGAGGGTGATTTTTTAAAAATATCCCTCGCCGATCAATTTGATGCACAGGTAGCTGTTATTGGAAACTTTCCTTATAATATTTCCAGCCAAATTTTATTTCGCGTAATTGAACAAAGAACACTAGTACCCGAATTTGCGGGCATGTTTCAAAAAGAGGTTGCAGCGCGCATCTGTGAAAAACCGGGTAGTAAAGCCTATGGAATTTTATCGGTATTAACCCAAGCCTTCTACGAGACAGAATACCTGTTTAATGTGTCGCGGTTTGTTTTTGACCCTCCTCCTAAAGTAGCTTCTGCTGTTATCCGATTGAAGCGAAAGGCAGACTTCGCATTGCCCTGTGATGACAAACTCTTTTTTAGGGTGGTCAAAACAGCCTTTCAACAACGGCGAAAAACCTTGCGAAATAGCCTAAAATCCTTTGGGCTTTCGGCTAGTTTAAAAGAAGATAGTATCTTTGATGAACGCCCAGAGCGCTTGGGTGTATCGGAATTTATATTGTTGACACAAAAAATAGCTGATGACACCTTTTCAACTCAATGACGAAATCCTATCGCAATTCAAAAGCGACATTGAGCAGCGCAATGCCAGTGCATTAAAAAATCGCGCTGGTGAATACCACTATGCCGATTTAGCCGAAATTGTTGATGAACTCTCAATTGATGAGGGTATATATTTAATCAAACTACTCGATTCTGAAAAAACTTCAGACGTATTAACAGAAGTAGACGAAGATATTCGAGAGTCCATACTTGAATTGCTTTCGGTTAAGGAAATTGCTGAAGAGGTAGAGGAGCTCGATACCGATGATGCGGTTGATTTAATTGCAGAGCTACCCGAAAAACGTCAGGCTGAGGTAATTGCACAAATAGAAGACGAAGAGCGGGTTCAAGATATCCAAGAACTGCTTACCTATGACGAAGACTCAGCAGGTGGATTGATGGCGAAAGAATTGGTCAAAGTCAATGAAAATTGGTCGATTACCAAATGTGTACGTGAGATGCGAACACAAGCATCAGAAGTCAAAAGAGTACATTCCATTTATGTGGTTGACGATGAAAATGTTCTAATAGGGCGGCTGTCCCTAAAAGATTTACTTACCGCAAATGAAAAGGCCAAGGTCAAAAGCGTTTTTATTCCTAAAGTTGATTACGTCAATATCAACGAACAAGGCGAAGAAGTAGCCAAGCTTATGGCTAAATACGATTTGGAAGCGGTTCCCGTTGTAGACGATGAAAAAAAATTACTCGGCAGAATTACGATTGATGATATTGTAGATTTCATCAAAGATGAAGCAGACAAAGACTACCAGTTGGCGGCAGGTATTGCTTCTGACGTCGAAGCCGATGACAGCATCGTAGAACTAACACGAGCACGATTGCCATGGTTGATTTTAGGGCTTATTGGGGGTTTGGGCAGTGTGTTTATTTTAGAAGGCTTTGAGCAAGTAATGCAGCACCCTTCCTACAAAACCCTTTTCTTCTTTACCCCTCTAATAGCGGCAATGGCAGGGAATGTTGGCGTACAATCCTCGGCCATTATTGTACAGGGTTTGGCAAATGATATTGTTAAAGGAAGTCTATTTAATCGATTGATAAAAGAAGTGGGTCTTAGCCTTATAAACGGAGTTGCCCTGAGTACGCTTTTACTCATATTTGGGTATTTTACAGGCCTTGAAACTTCCGTTAGCCTTACCATTGCTTTGTCCATGTTGTGTGTAATTGTGGTCTCCGCACTAGTTGGAACCTTTGTGCCGATCATCCTAGACCGTAACAATATTGATCCGGCCATAGCCACGGGACCTTTTATCACAACAAGCAACGATATTTTTGGTATTTTTCTGTTCTTCTATATTGCCAAGGTTATTTTAGGCTTTTAGCATGATGCGTATTTTACACCTAGACGAAAACCATCCCATTCTCATAGAACAATTGACCGTTTTGGGATTTGAAAATATTGTAGACACGCTGTCTTCAAAAGAAGCTATCGCTCAAGACGTCGCCCAATATCACGGCATCGTTCTTAGGAGTAGATTCTCCATTGACGAGCCCTTTTTACAAAAAGCCAAAAACTTAAAATTTATAGCACGTGTAGGTTCAGGTTTGGAAAATATTGACCTCGAAGCAGCAGCAGCAATGGGCATTTCAGTAGTGGCTGCACCAGAAGGTAACAGCCCCTCTGTTGGTGAACATGCATTAGGCATGCTGTTAAGCCTGTTGAACAAATTGCCGCAAGGCGACAAAGAAGTACGCAAAGGAGAGTGGCAAAGAGAAGCAAATCGTGGCGAAGAATTAGGTGGAAAAACAATAGGTATCATTGGCTATGGACATACCGGCAAGCAGTTTGCGCGTAAATTGGCTGGCTTTGACGTTCGAGTTTTGTGTTACGACATTCTAGATAATATAGGAGATGAATATGCTACCCAAGTACCGCTTAGCGCAATTCATGATCAAGCTGATGTGATTAGCATTCACCTCCCCCTGAATGAGAGCACGCAGCAATACGTAAACCACGCATTTATTGCAAATATGAAAAAGTCATTTTGGCTTGTCAATACCGCACGTGGCAATCAAGTGGTTGTTGAACACCTAGTTGAAGGACTAAAAGCCAACAAAGTAAAAGGAGCTTGCTTGGATGTACTTGATATAGAAACTGCTGCTTTTGATTTAAATGTGACGCAGTCTGACGATTGGGGATTTTTGACAGCAAGTGATCAGGTTATTTTCTCCCCGCATGTTGCAGGTTGGACCACAGAAAGCCATCTGCGATTGAGCGAAGTAATCCTATCAAAGCTAAAGAGACTGATAGATAGGGGTCATTTTTTAAGTTAATTTAACTTAGAGAAAACCTTTTATTGTTGAAATAACTGTTATTTAGCACACTATGATAAATATCTTAATTCTCTGTACCGGAAATTCATGTAGAAGTCAAATGGCACACGGCTATATGCAGCTTTTTGGCGGCCAAAATGTTTCGGTTTACAGTGCCGGCATTGAAACCCATGGCTTAAATCCTAGGGCGGTTAGCATCATGCAAGAGGCTGGTGTTGACATCAGCAAAAACACGTCAAACCATGTAGACGAATATGCAGAAATCAACTTTGATCACATTATAACCGTTTGTGATCATGCGCAACAAAACTGCCCGTATATCCCAAGTGAAAAAGCACAGCGCTGGCATCATAATTTTACAGATCCATCGAAGCTTGTTTCTGAAAACGAAGACGAAATCCATGCGGCTTTTGCTGCAACTCGAGACGAAATAAAAGCCTATTGTAAAAACTTCGCACGATCCTATTTGTTGAGATAGGTTTTTCGCTCAAGTGATGCCTGAAATTCTTCTAAAACAGGTTTCGCTGTACTGGATGGCATGTCTTTTATTTTGATGTTCATTAACCCGTCAATAGCATTGTTAAAAAGAGGGATCGTATTAATGGGAACGCATAAACTCAATCATCGTCTTTTGAAACCAGTACTGATATATCGTTATTTTTAAGATTGATTCGTTTACGCTCTAATGATGGTGTAGACGCCGCTGGAGCAATTGGCATCACCTTATTGTTTTTTCGCACTAGAGGGTCTTGCATACGTTTAAGAATTGACTTTTGCTCATAAATGTATAAGCATATTACCATCTAATCCCCCCATGGGATGATTGGAAACAAGCAGCACGGGGACTTTTGTTGGAATGCGCTTTAGTTCCGAAGGGTTTATGTGATAGTTGGCTCTAAAATGATGCAAAAGTGAGGAGGTAAAGTGGCTTCATCACTATTTGCAACACAACGGTCATAAATGGGGTTGCTTTTATGTAGACACAAAAACGACATCACAATACGGGCAATAAGGCGGCCTATAAATCCCATTTTGGACAGTCCAAGGGCAAAGGCAACATCTTAAGGATATAACTAGAGGCATTGGGGTGCGTATTCCTCAAGTATAGTTATTTTAACACCAATTGTAGGGTTGCAGATGTTCGTTGTTCGAGTACAAGATCTTTTGATTTCAGAAGAGATGCTGCGGAATTTTCCTCAAAATGACGGATCGTATAAAGGGATACATCAGGGGTGTGTTTTACGTCAAAACGTGATCGTAACGAAAGAAGTAAGGCATCCATATTGCGATACTTGTCTTGCACACAAACTGAAAAACTAATAGCAGAATTTTGAATTACATCAACCGACATCTTATGCTCATGTAGAAGCTTAAATATATCGCTGATGTTGTCTTCCACTACAAAAGAAAAATCTCGTGTTGAAAGTCGTAATAACGATAAGCCCTTTTTAACAATATAACACGGAATTTCTGGCTGCATACGCACTCCTTTGCCCACTTTAGTGCCTTTTTGTTTTGGGTTTAAAAAGGATTTGACATAAAGGGGGATTTCTTTTCTTTGGAGGGGCTGTAGCGTTTTTGGATGAATTACAGATGCCCCGTAAAAAGCAAGCTCTATGGCCTCTTGATATGAAATATGCTCAAGTAATTGTGTTTTATCAAACACACGCGGGTCGGCATTCAAAACACCTTGTACATCTTTCCATATCGTCACATCTGTTGCTCCTATACAATAAGCAAATATGGCAGCAGAATAATCTGAACCCTCTCTTCCTAAGGTGGTGGTAAAATTGTTTTCATCGGAGGCAATAAATCCTTGGGTAACTTTTAATACATTTCCTTGAATTTGGTCTTGGATGGCGGATTGCGTTTGCTCCCAATTGAGGTGTGCACTACGGTAGAAGTTGTCTGTTTTGATACAGTTTCGTGCGTCAACCCACTCTGCTACAATGCCTACATGGTTTAAATACGCACAAATAATGGAAGTTGATAACAACTCGCCAAAGCTTACCACTTGGTCGTAAACAAACGCCCTGTGTGGCGAACGGTTATTGGCTAAAAAAGTCTCGCATTGAGCACACAGGTTTTTGACACGTTCAGCAACAGCTTCATGTGCGCCATTGAATAGCGTCTCCACTATCTCTTGGTGAAACATTTCCAGTTCATACAAGGCAGCCTTACATGAATCTGGGTTTTCGAAATAGGTATCAACAACGCCTTCAAAAGCATTAGTAGACTTCCCCATAGCCGAAACAACAACTAGTGTGTCCTCATGGCCTATTTCAGTAAGTACCTTTACTACATTAATTACGCCTTCTGCATCTTTTACCGAGGCTCCTCCAAATTTAAATACCCGCATCTTGTTCTGCTATAAATTTTTGCATGGCGCCTTCTGTCATTTGAGTGATATTCCAGTCAGACAGTGTTGACGCACCTTGTTTTTCATAAAAATTAATGGCGGGGGTATTCCAATCTAATACCACCCATTGGATTCGACGTACTCCCGTCTTATGGGCAAAAGAGATGAATTTCTTTAACAACGCAAATCCGATTCCTTTTCCTCTGTAAGGTTCCGTTACTATCAAATCTTCCAAATGCCAAGACTTGCCTTTCCAGGTAGAATAGCAAGGGTAATACAAGGCAATACCAACTACCTTATTTTCAATGGCCGCTACAAAGCAGCCAAACGCAGGGCTTTCACCAAACCCGTCCTGCAGAAGTTCAGCTTCTGTTACTGCTACAGCATCTGGCTCACGCTCAAATGTTGCTAATTCTTGAATCAGGGCGAGTATGGCGGGCACGTCGCTCTTGCTGGCATTACGAATGATTAAATTATCCATCGGGTGGCAAATGTAATAACTCTAAGGAATATTGAGGTGTTATTCCCTCACAGTAAAGTACTAATTTGTTTAAAAAATAACGTTCTTGAGGCTGACACGCCAACTACTTTGTATTTTTGTCAAAAAGCACACGTGAACGAACTTCCCGTTCTGTATCAAAACAATTCTCAATTTAGAGCCGTTTACCAAAGCGCTTTAGACCATGGTAGCGTATTTGCTGCTGGTCTTGTTGGGTCAAAACACAGCTTTTTAGTCAAGTCGTTGTTCGAACAACACAACGCCACCCTAATTTGGGTGCTCAACGACAAAGAACAAGCAGCCTATTTCCTGAATGATTTGGAGGTATTACTTGCTGATACCCCTGTTTTTTTTCCGTCGAGTTACCGGCGTCCCTATGCGACCGAAGAAACGGAAAATGCCAATGTATTGATGAGAGCAGAGGTGCTTCAAAAAATAAAAAACAACCCTAGACAGCTCGTCATTACATATCCAGAGGCGCTTTCAGAGCAAGTGTTAACCCCGAAAGAATTACAGCGCAAAACCCTAACCATAAAAAAGGGAGATGATCTGAGTATTGATTTTGTCAATGAGACGTTGTTTGACTTTGGTTTTAAGCGGGTAGACTTTGTTTCAGAACCTGGTGAATTTGCTGTTCGTGGGGGTATTTTGGATGTGCACTCTTACAGCCATGAACAGCCCTTCCGTATTGAATTTTTTGGCGATGAAATTGACACCATTCGCAATTTTGACATAACCAGTCAGCGGTCGACTCAAGCCTTGAGCACCATATACGTTTTGGCCAATATTGAACAAAAAGAACTAGACGAGAAGCGACAATCCCTGTTGTCATTCATAGCTAGAGAAAGTTTGATTTGTGTACAAAATGCGAATGCTATCCAAACTTCATTAGACCATTTATATGCATACGCAGAAAAATCATATGCGGCACTTTCTGGTGAAATTAAGCGATTACAGCCCAATGCCCTTTTTGTGAACGGGAAAGCATTTGAACAAAATTTAACTGTACACAAACAAGTGCATTTTACTTCAACAACCAAAGACAATGCTGTAGTTTTCGAATGCCATCCCCAGCCGCATTTTCAGCGTAAATTCGATTGGTTTGTTACTCACTTAAACGAAAACACAGAAAAGCAGGTGGTCAATCACGTATTTTGTGCTTCTGAAGCAAAAAAAAAACGACTCGTTCAAATTGTAGAGGAACTTGCGCCTGAAACATCTTTTCATTGCTGGGTGGCACCCCTATTTCAAGGTTTTGTAGATGAAGATGAGCATATTGTCTGTTATACTGACCACCAGCTTTTTGAACGCTATCACAGGTTCAGGTTAAAAAATGGCTATGCCAAAAAACAAGCTTTGTCCCTAAAGGCACTGACGGAATTAGAGGTCGGCGATTATGTGACGCATATCGATCATGGTATTGGAACTTTTGGAGGTCTTCAGCGCATAGATGCTGAGGGAAAAACACAAGACGCAATCAAACTTTTTTATGGGGATAGAGATATTTTATATGTGAGTATTCACTCACTCCATAAAATTTCGAAGTACAATGGAAAGGATGGTGCAGCACCCAAAATATATAAATTAGGTTCTGGTGCATGGAAGAAAATCAAGCAAAAAACCAAAAAACGCGTAAAAGAAATTGCCTTTAACCTTATTAACGTTTACGCCAAAAGACGCATGAACAAAGGGTTCGCATCTGGGCCTGACTCCTACTTACAACACGAGCTAGAAGCTTCTTTTGTTTTTGAAGACACGCCAGATCAGCGGACCGCCACCGAAGCCGTTAAACAAGATATGGAAGACCAAAAACCCATGGATCGATTGGTTTGTGGTGATGTTGGATTTGGTAAAAC
>JBDQNA010000006.1:0-19062 GCA_040261965.1 Flavobacteriaceae bacterium | reverse complement strand
TTGTTACAACCCAAGACCACACCAACAATATTTTTGCCAATATCGTGTACGTCGCCTTTGACGGTTGCCATCAAAATTTTTCCTGCAGCTTCAGGTTTTCCTTCTTGGGCAGCTTCAATGTAAGGCAATAGATAGGCAACGGCTTTTTTCATCACCCTTGCAGATTTAACTACTTGTGGGAGAAACATTTTTCCACTGCCAAACAAATCACCCACCACATTCATACCCTCCATCAAAGAACCTTCAATAACTTCAATGGGTGCCTTAGCCGCCTGTCGAGCTTCTTCAACATCTTCAACCACAAACTGATCGATTCCCTTAACCAGCGCATGGGTGATGCGCTCTTGCAAAGGAAGGCTGCGCCATGCCTGCTCATTTTTAATTTTTGCCTTGGTCCCGCCCTTTACCTGCTCGGCAAATTCTAATAAGCGTTCGGTGGCATCGTCTCTGCGATTGAGCAACACATCTTCAACCCGGTCCAGCAAGTCTTTTGGAATCTGGTCATAGACCTCCAACATGCTAGGATTAACAATACCCATGGTCATACCGTGCTGTATGCCGTGGTATAAAAAAGCAGCATGCATGGCTTCACGCACCTTGTTGTTTCCTCTAAAAGAAAAGGACACATTGCTTACCCCACCACTGACATGGGCATGAGGCAAGTTTTCGCGTATCCATTGGGTCGCCTTAAAAAAGTCGAGGGCATTGGATTTGTGTTCTTCCATCCCTGTGGCAACAGGAAAAATATTCGGATCAAAAATAATGTCTTGCGGGGGAAAGCCAACTTGATCAACTAGGGTGTAGTATGAACGCTTGCAAATCTCAATGCGTCTTTCAAGTGAGTCTGCTTGGCCTTTTTCATCAAAGGCCATAACGATGACCGCAGCGCCGTAGCGCCGAATGAGTTTAGCTTGTTGAATAAAGGCCTCTTCGCCTTCTTTAAGACTAATGGAATTAACCACACATTTGCCTTGAACCACATGCAGTCCAGCTTCAATAATTTCCCATTTTGAGCTATCGATCATGATGGGAATACGAGCTATATCTGGTTCGGCTTGGATTAGGTTTAAAAAACGACGCATGGTGGCAACACCATCAATCATACCCTCGTCCACATTCACGTCGAGTATCTGGGCACCCCCGTCTACTTGTTCACGAGCAATTTCCAAGGCGGTTTCAAAATCGTTTTGCTCAATAAGGCGTAAAAAGCGTCTTGAACCTGTAACATTAGTACGCTCGCCAATATTGATAAAATTGGTGTCTGGACGCACAACCAAGGGTTCCAATCCAGAAAGCGTTAAAAACTTTGGATCAGACATCTTGTAAAATTTTTCTGGGTGTATGGGTCGATGCTGCTTGGGCGAGAAGTTGAATATGCGCAGGCGTCGAGCCACAGCAACCACCAATAATATTAACCAATCCATCAATCATATAAGGTTCGATTAGATCACACATCTGTTGAGGGGTTTGATCGTATTCCCCAAAGGCATTGGGCAACCCAGCATTGGGGTGAGCCGAGACAAAGCACTGAGCGTGTTGACCAAGGCGTTGTACGTAGGGTTTAAGTTGATCAGCGCCCAAGGCGCAATTAAAGCCTACACATAATAAATCAATGTGGGAAATAGAAACCAAAAAAGCTTCAACCGTTTGCCCCGAAAGAGTACGGCCAGAAGCATCTGTTATAGTACCACTTACCATCACGGGGATATCGGAGTCAAGTTCCTCTTTGAGTTCGTCTATCGCAAAAAGAGCTGCTTTGGCATTGAGCGTATCAAAAACTGTTTCAACCAAAAGCATATCAACACCACCTTCAATAAGGCCACTTGCCTGCTGCTTATAGGCCACTTTGAGTTCATCAAAAGTAATGGCGCGATAGCCAGGATCACTCACGTCTGGTGACATGCTTGCTGTTTTATTGGTAGGGCCTATAGAACCTGCCACAAATCGGGGTTTAGAAGGATTCTTGGCGGTATAATCGTCCGCAGCCATTCGCGCAATTTGTGCGGAAGCTACGTTAAGCTCAGTCACATACTCTTCCAATGCATAATCGGCCATGGCAATCGTAGTTCCTGAAAAAGTGTTGGTTTCAATAATATCTGCCCCAGCTTCCAAATACTTGGCATGCACCTCATAAATGGCATCGGGTTGCGTAATAGAAAGCAAATCGTTATTGCCAACAAGTGGTATATGGTGGTTTTTGAATTGAGTCCCACGAAAATCCTGTTCATCAAAATTATAGGCCTGCAACATGGTGCCCATAGCACCGTCAAGCACCATGATTTTTTTTGATAAAAGGACCTCTAAAGCTATCATTTTAAGTGGTCAAGAGCTTGTTTTAAGTCTTGTATAATATCGTCTGGATGTTCCAAACCAACAGAAATACGGACAAGTCCGTCTGTAATATTAACAGCCAAACGATCTGCCGCACTTAGTTTGCTATGTGTGGAAATAGCGGGTTGTGTAACTATGGTACGGGAGTCACCCAAGTTTGAAGAACGCGAACACATCTTTACCTGATCCATGAACTTTTTACCGCCCGCTATACCGCCTTTCACTTGAATAGTAATGATATTCCCGCCGCGTTTCATTTGCTTTTTGGCAATGTCATATTGCGGATGATCCTTGTGGAAAGGATAACGCACCGCTTCAACAGCTTGGTGTTGCAACAAAAACGAGGTGATTTTTTCAGCATTGTCACAATGACGGTCCACTCGAATGGACAAGGTTTCCAGACTCTTGGAAAGCGTCCAAGCATTGAAAGGAGACATGGCTGGACCAGTGGTTCGAGCAAAGGCATAGATTTCCTGAATAAGGTTTGAACGTCCAACCGTTACGCCTCCTAGAACCCTACCCTGACCATCTATGAGCTTAGTAGCTGAGTGGATGACCAAATCAGCGCCAAAGGCAATGGGCTGCTGCAAATAAGGTGTGGCAAAACAGTTGTCAATGACCAGTATAAGGTTGTGCTTTTTTGCCAAAGCGCCCAAACGTTCCAGGTCTAAAATCTGCAAGCCGGGATTGGTCGGTGATTCTGCATAAATCATCTTGGTATTGGGCGTAACAAGGGCGTCTAAATTATCCAAGTCCTTGACATCAAAATAGGTGGTTTCAATATTCCATTTGGGGAAAATTTTGGTAAATAGCCCATGCGTAGAGCCAAAAACTGCTCGGGCGGATAGGATATGGTCACCACTATTTAGAAGCGCTGCAAAAGTACCAAATACGGCAGCCATACCCGTAGCAAAGGCACAGCCATCAGCTGCTCCTTCCATTTGACAAATTTTCTCAACAAATTCGTTGGTGTTGGGATTTGTAAATCGGCTGTAAATGTTCCGTTGCTTCTCATCAGCAAAAGAGGCGCGCATTTCCTCTGCATCGTCAAAAACAAAGCTAGAGGTTAGGTAAAGCGGTACACTGTGCTCGTCGTGTTGGGATTTTGCTACCTGCGTACGAATAGCGTTAGTTTCAAATTTTTTTGGGGTCATAGGGGGTGTTATTTACAATTACAGAAAAGCTAACTGCAGCAGTGGCTGCTAATGTTAGAGAAACCGAGCAATACTTTGTAAATGACAATTCAGCTGCCCGATAAATTTTTTCAGGCTTTACATCTCCTGTCACGCGTACCGTCGCATGCACTTTTGTAAAAAGTGATGGTGCGGGTTTGGCTATTCGGTCGCCGTTAACATCAATATTCAGGCTGTCAAAAACTACTTTTTGCTTGTTTAGAATTGAGATAATATCAATGCTAGAACAACCTGCTACTCCCATAAGCAGCAATTCCATTGGGCTTGCGCCCTTTGGGTTTTCTATAGATTTATTATCAATAGCTATTTGATAGCCATTATCGTTTGCGATTGTGGCATGATAACCAGAATGATGGGTGAGTTTTACATTCATACATGTTCTTTAATTGGGGTGAATACTTCTTGTAATAAATTTATCAATTGATCGTGCTCAATCAAAAAGGCATCGTGTCCATGTATGGAGTTGATGGTCTTAAAAAATACATTAGGCTTAACATCTAATAATCGGCGGTAGGTGTCTCTGTTGTCTTCATGGGTGAAAAACAAGTCTGTATCAATGGATACAAGAAAAATATTACCTGTTATTTTTTCTACTAAAGTCTCAAAGGAATCTTGTTGGTGGCAAATATTAACAGTACCCAACAAATGATTCATCGATTTATAAGCTCTAATATCAAAACGGCTAGCCAGCTTATCGCCATGATACAGCATCCATGTTTCGACATTAAATTTATTATAATCCTTGTTGATGGTACGGTCGAATCGAAATTTCAAAGATTGTGGTGTTCTGTAACACAGCATGGCGTGAATACGGGCATCCTCGAGTGGGTTTTGGGAGTTATGCAACAATCGGTCTTGAAGCAAGACATTTGCCAAAATCCAATCTGAAGCTTCCCAATGACAAGCAATAGGGATGACATTGCGAATAAAATTTGGATGTGATACTGCCATTTCCCATGCCAGTGCTCCTCCAATAGATCCTCCAATAGCAGCAAAGAGTTCGGATACGCCGAGTTCGTCTAAAACTATTTTAAAGGCTTCAGAGATGTCCCTCAAAATCCAATCTTTGTAGGAAGTTAAAAAACTATCATCAAAACCATTACCAGGAAAATTAAAGGCAATAACGCTATACACTTCTGTATCAATCAACTTCTTTGGACCGATAATATCGCTCCACCACCCTTCTTCGCCAGACACATTTGAGTTTCCGGTCAGGGAATGATTTACCAAAACAACAGGCGCTTCGTGCAACTGCTGACCAAATACTTGGTAGGATAAGGTCAAAGGAATGACCTTGCCGCTATGCAGCTTAAAGGAAGGTATGTTATGCTTCTGAAGTGATGACATATTGCCTTTATTCTTTTTTCTTAATTAAAGTGTGTCAAAAGCAGCTTGTAAGTCAGCTTTTAAATCTGCAACATCTTCAAGCCCAACAGACAATCGAATAAGGTCATTTGTTACTCCTGTATCTTCTTGTTGTTCTGGTGTAAGTTGTTGGTGCGTTGTACTCGCATTGTGAATGATGAGCGATTTTGAATCTCCAAAATTGGCAAGCAAAGAGAAAATCTTGGTGTTATCTGCAATTTTCTTTGCGGCTTCAAATCCACCTTTCACACCAAACGTAACAACACCACTTTGGCCGTCTTTTAGGTATTCTTTTGCCAGACTGTTGTATTTGCTCGAGGACAACCCTGGATAGTTAACCCATGCGACGGATTCGTTTTCGCTTAGCCATTGTGCCAATTCAAGTGCGTTTTGGCTGTGACGTTGCATCCTTACAGACAAGGTTTCTATCCCTTGAATGATTTGAAAAGCATTAAAAGGACTTATTGCTCCTCCTAAATCACGGAGACCCTCTATCCTAATTCTTGCAATATAGGCTGCAGACCCCAGAGCTTCGTGGTAGTTAAGTCCGTGATATGAAGGAGAAGGAGAGGTGAATTCTGGAAACTTACCGCTCGACCAATCAAATGTTCCTGCGTCAATAATAACACCGCCCATTGCCGTACCGTTACCATTTAGGTATTTAGTCAAGGAATGAATAACAATATTTACACCGTGTTCGATGGGTTTCAGCAATGCAGGTGTAGCAACCGTATTGTCCACCATAAAAGGAACCTTATGTTTCTTTGCTACTTTAGAGATCGCTGCCAAATCAAGTACGTCCAGTTTTGGATTGCCCAATGACTCCGCAAAAATAAGACGTGTGTTGTCTTGAACAGCAGCTTCAAAATTGGCAACATCGTTAGGATCAACAAAAGTTGTGGTGATACCAAAGCGTGGCAACATAGACTTTAGCATATTGTATGATCCACCATACAGGCTGTTTGAAGAAACAATGTGGTCACCAGACTTTAAAAAAGTAAGGATGCCTGTGGACAAAGCAGCTGTTCCAGAACAAGTAGCCACAGCAGCTATTCCTCCCTCAAGTGCTGCCATACGCTGTTCCAGTACGTCGGTTGTAGGGTTATTTAGCCGGGTATAAATGTATCCAGGTTCTGCCAAGGCAAAAAGGTTTGCAGCGTGTTCTGCGTTGTTAAAAACAAAAGAAGTCGATTGATACAACGGTACCGCTCTTGTTCCTTGTGTTTTGGTTACATCATGACCTACGTGTAGGGCATCAGTTGAAAAATTTGAATTACTCATGTTATTATATTAAAATTGATTCTTGAATGTTTGTACTAAATCGAGTTTTTCCCAAGTGAATAATTCCACCTCACAGTCTAAACGACCGTTATAGGGTGACTCGAATGTCTTTTTAATGATTTGTGGCTTACGTCCCATGTGTCCATAGGCAGCCGTTTCCTCATATATAGGGTTTCGGAGTTTGAGGCGTTGTTCAATTCCAAAAGGAGATAAATCTACAAGTGTGGCTACTTTTTTTGCTATTTCAGCATCTGTATGTTTGGTGTTTGCTGTTCCATAGGTATTGATAAATATGGATGTAGGAGTTGCTACTCCGATGGCATAACTCAGCTGTACCAGTACTTCATCACAAACGGCAGCAGCTACCAAGTTTTTGGCAATATGTCTTGCAGCATAGGCAGCACTTCGGTCTACTTTAGAAGGGTCTTTGCCACTAAATGCACCTCCTCCGTGTGCTCCTTTTCCACCATAGGTGTCTACAATAATCTTACGACCGGTAAGCCCTGTATCTCCGTGTGGACCACCGATGACAAACTTGCCGGTTGGATTGATATGATAAACGATATCATTGCCAAAAAGTGCCTGAATGTTTGACGGATATTCGGCAATAACAGCAGGCATGACCTGAGTAATTAAATCCTTTCGGATTTTGGCCAACATAGCCTTGTCTTCATCAAAATCATCGTGTTGGGTAGAAATAACAATGGTATCCACTCGCAAAGGTTTGTGGTCGTCCGAATATTCAAGCGTTACTTGGGACTTAGCATCTGGACGCAAATAGGGTATTACTGTTTTTTCTCTTCTAAAATCAGACAGCACACGCATGATTTTATGAGAAATATCAAGTGCCAAAGGCATATAATTGTCGGTTTCATTGGTGGCATACCCGAACATGATACCTTGGTCTCCAGCGCCTTGTGCGACAGCCTCAGCTCTATCAACTCCTTGGTTAATGTCGGGTGATTGTTCATGAATAAGTGAAATGACACCACAAGAATCTCCAGAAAATTGATAGGCGTCTTTATTATAGCCAATCCGGTTTATTGTACGTCGCGTTATGGACTGTATATCAAGGTAGGTCTTGCTTTTTACTTCACCTGCTACTACAGCCTGACCTGTAGTTACTAGGGTCTCACAAGCAACCTTACTATCAGGGTCAAATGCGATAAAATGATCTAAAAGCGCATCGCTAATTTGATCTGAAACTTTGTCTGGGTGACCTTCACCTACAGACTCTGATGTAAAAAAATATGACATATTCTTGCTTTTGGGGAGTATATAGACTGATTGCAGTAATCAAAAGCAAGCTGTTTTAGCAGTTTTTTTGAGAGGTTGCAATCAGTCAAATCCTTCCTCTGTGGGTGCAAATATACAACAAGATGAAAATTTACAAAGAAATTTTAGCGAAAACTTACAGAGACCCCAACATTAAGTGTATTAAATTCCTGAAGCGTATAATTGGCAAAGATCTTCAAAAACAACAAATTAGCTCTGGCGCCAATCATGGCGTGAGTACCCGTGTATTCCTTTTCAGATTTTAAAGGATCGGTGAGTGTTTTTGGTGTTCCATCAGCAAGTGCAAAATTGTATTCTCCAAGCATGTCAAACGTTACATTTCCTCTACCGTATCCAACACCACCCACAATACTGATGATCGGAAAATCCAATGAACCAAGTGCTTGAATGGTAAAAGTATCTACCCCATAGTTGACCATTTGGTCGGTATTTATGCTGCTTAACTGATATTCCAAATTCATTCTAGAATAGGAGGCCAGTGCAGAAATATTAAGCGGAAGTTTATCCAAAAACCCAAAATACTGCATTAGATTATGCTTGAAACCAATACCAAAAAGACCAACCTCTGCGCCTTGGTTTTTTAGTTTAGGAACATAGCGTACCACTAAATCGGTATCAAAAAACAAACCTAAGCCTACCTGTAAGTAGGGTATTGGAACTGAGTTCATTGTCAAATCATCTCCTAAACCCCCTGGCATTTGTAAAGACTGAGAAATGCTAGTACCTGGCAAAGTATATGTGAAATTTGTACTGCTTTTAGCGCCAAAAATAGTGCTTGCAGTAGATGCTGTTGACTCAAGTTCATTCAAACCTAAATCAGCAATTTTAAATGACTTTGCTGCATCTGAAACACTTGGTGATGAAAAGCCAAGAGTAATGTCAAAACCAAGTTTTTTATGAGTCTTGGCAGATGATGCCCAGCCGCTGTTTAAGCTGTAAGTCAATGATTGCCCTAGTGGCGCAACATATGCATCAATGAGTGTTTGTGCATCTTGGGTTGTAGCCTTCAATACGTTATCTAAATCATCAAATAATTGTGCAGAAGAAAATGTGGTGGTAAGTGAAATTAAAAATATGGTCAGCTTTTTCATTTTGGTTTTTTTGAGGTTACACTATCAAATATACGCTAAATAAAATATTTGAGCGTGAGGTAGATAAAACGTGGCTGGATCATATACAGTGTAGTGGTTTGTGAAATCCCAGAGAAATTATCTCTATTTATACTGCTATTACCTAACACATTTTTTGCTTGAAATCCAAACTCCCATTTACTGTCTTTCTTGTTGTAAAGTAATGACATGGACAAGTCATCGTATTTATTGAGCGAAGTACTCCCCAAGCGATAATCATAGAAACTGTAATCAGCCAAAAAGATAAAACCGTTTAGAAAGGCTGCATCTACTCCAACAAAAGGACGCTCGGTAATATAGTAACGCACACGATCCTCATCCTTTGAACGATTGTTGTTGTAGCTATAGCCCACTTGAACATTTGGAGCGGCCTTAAAATTGGTTGCTAGGGTTACACTTGCAAACTGGGTGAAGTAGTTGAATTGACGTAAATCTCCATTAACAATATTGTAGGATTTGTTTTTATTGGCTCGAAGCGTGAAACTCGTTTTTAAGTTATTAAATCTTTTTTGAAGCCGTGCATTTATATTGATTCGCTCTTCTGCTTTTGGAGAATTAAAAGGAGAAGACTCGCGATTAATCCCAGAAACAACATTTACCGTTTTAACATTATCGAACTGTTTTCGGTAGTTCATACGAATAAAGATATTCGTAAAATTAAACATATTGAAATTGAAATAGTTTAAACTGAAATTATGAAAATACGCAGATTTTAATTCACTATTTCCGAGGAATAATCTGTTGTAATTGCTGAAGGTATAGCCTTCTCCAAGCCTACTCACATCGGAATACTGCAATTGTGCCCGATAAGTAAAGCGCAGTGATTCTGATTTGCGAAACTGATACCGAACCCAAACATCTGGTAAAATCCTTGTCTCTTTGTTCGTGGTAGGGTTCAATTGAAGGGTCTTAATATCGTAGTTGTGCAATGTAAAACCAGGATTGATTAGAAACTTACCCACTTTTACCCTGTAGCGAACGGCAGCGTATATATCTGAAAAATCAAAACTAACGTCGTTAGTTAGGTTGGGCTGATCAAAAACAGTAAGCGTACCATCAACTGTGTTACCCATGCTGGAAGTATAATCTTGTCTAACTTGAGTGGTGCCCACTGTAAAATTTAAACTTGACGTGTCATTCAACATGTTATAATATTCCAAACGTCCATCGAGCTTATTGGTCTTTGTAAAACGATTTTGTTGAACTAAATACCCTTCAGACTGATAGCTTAGGGGAAGTACGTTTGGAAAAAGAATACGTTCCTTTAGCAATTCAAAAAAGGGGTTTTCCTCTTGAAGGCTGTGTTGTAATTCAAGTGCAAAAATATGTTTATCGTTGAAGGTGTAATACGCATTTAGATTCTGACTTAACTGCTTTGGTGTTTGTTCTCGAAGCGAGCTGATATTTTCTACTCTTGTGGCGGAAGACGTTAAGTCGCTGTATTCCGATTCATCGGCCTTTCTATAGAAAACATCATACTCAAACTGAAAGTCAGGATTTGCGTTGTAAAGCGTGCTGAACTTATACAGTTCAGAGGTGTTTGACTGATCAAAATCATTATCTGTTACTTCTTTTGTACCCGTAGAGGTGAAAGTACGTTCACGAATGGATTTGATTCGGGTGTTATTTTGTGAAAGTATGGCAAAACCTGAAAGGGTTAATCCCGCTTTAGGTTGATGTGAAAAGTTAGTAGCAGCAAAATCATTTTCAATGGAGGCTGCATTGTTATTTTGTAGGTTTGAAAGTCCTACGTCATCCGTTTGAATTTGAATGGAAGAGCCACTTTGGTTGCTTTGATTTCTAAACCCACCTGTAAATCTAAAGTAATCCTGCCTTGTAAATGGGTTTTCACCAAGGTTGTTTCTATTGCCAAGGAAGTTTATACTGGTTTTTGGGCTGTAATAAAATACTTTTGGGTTTAGCAATATTCGATCTTTTTCGCCGCCTCCTGCACCCAGCTCTCCAAACCAAAAACGGTCTTTTCCTTCTTTTAGCTTGATGTTGATGGCTATATTATCATCGTTATTGGTGACGCCGCTCAACTGTGAAATTTCATTGAAGTTTTTCAACACTTGAACCTTATCAACGGCATTTGCAGGTATGTTTTCAGTTGCTATTTTTGAATCGCCATCGAAAAAATCTTTTCCCTCAACCATGACCTTTGTCACCTGTCGTCCTTCAACTTCAATTTGACCATCTGAATTGATTTCAACACCTGGTAAGTTTTCCAATACATCTTTTAGTTTACGTTCTGAGCCTGTATTAAAGGAGTCGGCATTATACACTATGGTATCGCCCTGAATGGATACGGGCATTTCATAGGTGACCTCCACTCCATCAAGCTGCTCTGCCTGCTCATACATTACAATCACCTCGTTGAGGTCAGTGATTGATTTACGGTCGAGTGAAACAGGTTTATATCCTAAATATGAAATCTTTATGGTGTAGGAAACATTGTTTTTTATACCAATAGAAAATTTCCCTTCCATATCCGATATGGCAAAATTATCCATCCGATTAGTTTCTTGATTAGTAGCAACAATATTTGCAGTGGATATAGCCACGCCAAGACTGTCTAATACAACTCCTTCAAGTCTAATGTTTTGACTCCAGACACTTACTGATACAGCAAAGACGAGCAATGCATATACATTTCTTCTTTTCATTAGCTAACCTCTAATCATGATGCGATTTCCGTTGCCCCTGTTTCCATTATTTCGAAAACGATCTCGCATTTCTTTCGCCTTTTCCTCTCTAATTTTTGAAAATTCCTTTTGGGTAACTGCCTGGCCTTTTTTAGGTGCTTCAAGCTTGATTTTATCTTTAATATTCATCTGTACTTCTGTACAAACCAAAACCCTATTGTCATCGTGTACCACTAGCACCAATCCAGGCAAACCAAAATAGCTTGCAGGTCCAGCAGAAATGGGAATGTCGGGTGTAAACCATACAGAAACGGTAACCGCTACTTTTTCGGGGGCTTCTTTTTTTTCTTCTTCCTTATTATTTCGATTGCCAAAAGACATAGTAAAGCTTGTTGGATCTTTTCTATAGCTATAAGTTGCTTCATAAGCAGTGTATTGCCCTATTTGCTTGGATTCACCCGTAAAAGTCCATTTGCGTTGATTCGTGTTTTTTGACACCAAAAACGTCTTGCCAAATAATTCTTGTTGGCTCGTTTGCTTGCGCCTAGCCAGGTCTGTATGCGTAACACTGCCATTACCTCCGCCAAAGCGCATAAAACCACCCCCACGCCCTCCTTGAGGGCCGTCTAACTTTTCCTCTTTTTTGTATAAGGATTGTGATTGGTCAAAAAACAAATTGAAGCTTTGGGGTTCAGACATACGTTTTTTGATGCGCTCAGCCATATTTTTTGGAATATTGGGGTTGTTTGTAAAATCCATATTCATACTGACTTTCATGCTGTAAGTTGCCTTTGCAAGCTGCCCATTTGAAAAGAATGGAGTTAAAATCATTAAGGACAAGAAAATTTTAAACATATGGTATAATGTTAGACATAGGATATCACAAAAAGTTTTAATTTAAATTATAGCGATCAAGGGAGTATTTTTTTTTGGAAAGATACTTATATTGTGGCTAAATTTTACATATGCATATTGCCATAGCTGGAAATATAGGAGCTGGAAAAACATCGCTCACAGAACTACTGCACAAACACTATGGATGGGAAGCACATTATGAAGATGTTGTTGAGAATCCATACCTCGATGATTTTTATACCGAAATGGAACGATGGTCATTTAACCTTCAAATATATTTCCTAAACAGTCGATTCCGACAAATTTTAGAGATCCAAAAAAAGGGGAATGATGTGGTACAAGACCGGTCCATATATGAAGATGCTCATATATTTGCACCAAATCTCAATGCAATGGGACTCATGACGCATCGTGATTTTAAAAATTATCAAGCGGTTTTTGAGCTTATGGAGTCTTTGGTTAAAGGTCCAGATTTGATGATATATTTAAGAAGTTCGATTTCAAATCTCGTTTCACAGATACACAAGCGCGGACGTGATTATGAAAATTCCATCAGTATTGAGTACTTGAGCAGGCTTAATGAACGCTATGAAGCTTGGGTGCACAACTATGACAAAGGTAAAATTCTAATCATTGATGTGGACGAAATTAATTTCGTTGACAACACCTCGGATTTCAGTGCTGTAATTGAAAAAATTGATGCGGAATTGAGTGGGCTTTTTACTTCTTCGTAACGCCAAGTTTACTTTCAGCTGTTGTAATAGCTTCCTGTACTTCAGTAGCAGTACCTTCAAACACCTTTACTTGTTCAACTTCCTGCCCGTCTTGGTCAGTGACCACTGTTAAAGTGCCCTTAGCCATACCCTCGTCAGTGCGTTCCATTTGCACTTCTACATGAAGCACGTCGGAACTGTGGCCATCACCCAAAAGCGGTGCCATCACAAGACCGATCAAACACGTAAGCTTTATCAAAATATTCATGGAAGGACCAGAAGTGTCTTTAAATGGATCACCAACCGTATCGCCAGTAACTGCAGCTTTGTGCGCTTCACTACCTTTAAATGTCATCTCACCATCGATCTCTACACCGGCTTCAAATGATTTTTTGGCGTTGTCCCATGCACCACCAGCGTTATTTTGGAAAATTGCCCACATAACACCCGACACACATACACCAGCCATATAACCCCCGAGCGGTTCAGCACCAAATAATAATCCAATCAAAATGGGAGTAATAATGGTAATTAAACCGGGCAATAGCATTTCCTTAAGTGCAGCCTTGGTAGAAATATCTACACACTTGGCATACTCAGGCTTTCCCTTACCTTCTAAAATTCCAGGGATTTCTTTAAACTGACGACGCACCTCTTGCACCATTTCCATGGCAGCCTTACCAACAGATTGCATGGCAAGCGCAGAGAAGACAACAGGTATCATGCCCCCTACAAATAACATTGCCAACACATCCGCTTTAAAGATGTTAATTCCGTCAATACCCGTGAAGGTTACATAAGCAGCAAATAGTGCCAAAGCTGTAAGTGCAGCAGAAGCAATAGCAAATCCTTTACCTACCGCCGCTGTGGTGTTACCTACTGAATCTAAAATATCTGTGCGCTCACGAACTTTTGGCTCAAGTTCACTCATTTCAGCTACGCCTCCCGCATTGTCCGCAATAGGACCAAAGGCATCAATTGCCAATTGCATTGCGGTGGTTGCCATCATGGCGGATGCCGCTAGTGCAACTCCGTAGAAGCCCGCTAGTGCATAAGAACCGTAAATAGCAGCTGCAAATAAAATAACAGATGAAAAGGTAGATTTCATACCCACAGCAAGTCCAGCGATGATATTGGTAGCAGCACCTGTAGAACTATTTTGAACGATGTCCATAACAGGTTTTTTACCTAGTGAGGTATAATATGCGGTTACCATGGAAATCAAGGCACCAACAGCCAACCCGATACAGGCAGCAAAAAATACGTTTATGGATGGAACAGCAACAACTCCTTCACCAAAGAAAGTCATGTTGATGGTATCTTCTAGCATCCAGTCAATCAAAAACCAGCTCGCAACCAATGTCAATAGTATTGCAGCCCAGTTTCCTGTGTCAAGCGCTTTTTGCACTTGTGGCTCTTTTGCATCGTTAGATTTTATACGAACAAATAACGTTCCAATGATAGATGCTAAAACACCTACACCTGCAATGACCAATGGCAACAATATAGGCCCCATTCCGTTAAAAGAAACAAGTTCAGTGCCAGCATCTAGCATGTCTTTTACGACGTAGTTACCCAAGACCATAGCAGCTAAAACAGTAGCTACGTAAGCGCCAAATAAATCGGCACCCATACCAGCGACATCGCCGACGTTATCCCCAACATTATCAGCAATTGTTGCAGGATTACGAGGATCATCTTCAGGAATGCCTGCCTCTACTTTTCCAACAAGGTCAGCGCCAACATCGGCGGCCTTGGTATATATACCTCCGCCTACACGTGCAAACAATGCAATAGATTCCGCACCTAAAGAAAAGCCCGCTAGGGTTTCCAATACAACGGTCATATTCGCATAGAAGCTTCCTTCTTGACCCATAAACTGACCAATAAAAAACAAAAACAATAAGCTCAATCCCAGTACGGCTAGTCCCGCTACGCCCAATCCCATTACGGTCCCCCCGTTAAAAGAGACATTCAACGCATTTGGCAAACTTGTTTTAGCAGCCTCTGCAGTACGTGCATTGGCATCTGTGGCAATACGCATACCAATATTACCAGCAAAAGCACTAAAAAAAGCACCAAAAATAAAGGCGGGTACTATCATCCAATGAGTGGATTCAACAAGAGTAGAAACAATGTATAAGGCGACAGATGTACCAACAACAAAAAAGGATAGCAGTCGATATTCGGCACCTAAGAAAGCAAGTGCACCTTCTTTAATAGCGCTTGAAATTTCAATCATCTTGGTGTCTCCAGCGGCTTGCTTGCGCACCCATTGGGCCTTGACAATCATAACAATTAGGCCAAGTAGGGCTAGTACTATTGGAAGGTAAAAAACAAATTCATTCATGCTTAGTGTGGTAATTGGTTTAATTCATAACTTTTTTTACAGCGCGCACAACATCCTCATGGTTGGGCAACCATTCTTGTAACAATACAGGAGAATAGGGTGCAGGCGTATCGGCCGTATTGATTTTCTGAACAGGAGCGTCCAAATAATCAAAAGCCTGGCTTTGTACTTGATACGTAATTTCGGTGGATATATTTCCAAAGGGCCATGACTCTTCCAAAATAACCAATCTGTTGGTTTTTTTAACAGAAGTAAGGATGGTATCCATATCCAGTGGGCGAATGGTTCTCAAATCAATCAGCTCACAAGAAATATTTTCTTTTGCTAATATATCAACAGCTTTTTGCGCTTCTTTTAAAATTTTTCCAAAGGAAACAATCGTAACATCTTGTCCTTGTTGCTTCACTTCTGCAACCCCAATAGGCAAAACATATTCGCCTTCAGGCACTTCGCCTTTGTCTCCATACATTTGCTCAGACTCCATAAAAATAACAGGATCATTATCTCTAATGGCAGCCTTTAACAAGCCTTTGGCATCATAAGGGTTTGCAGGTACAATTACTTTAAGACCAGGACAATTGGCATACCAACTCTCAAATGCCTGTGAGTGGGTTGCGGCCAACTGACCGGCCGAACCGGTTGGCCCACGAAATACGATTGGACATGGAAACTGCCCGCCAGACATCTGACGAATTTTTGCTGCGTTGTTTATGATTTGATCGATGCCAACTAGCGCAAAATTAAATGTCATAAATTCGATGATAGGTCTATTACCGGTCATAGTAGAACCCACGCCAATACCAGCAAATCCAAGTTCGGATATTGGGGTATCGATGACACGCTTTTCACCAAACTCATCCAACATACCTTTTGAAGCTTTGTAGGCGCCGTTATACTCAGCAACTTCCTCACCCATTAAATATATGCTATCGTCTAAGCGCATCTCCTCAGACATTGCTTCGCATATTGCTTCTCTAAATTGAATGGTCCTCATATATGTTTTAAGAGGCGCAAAAGTAGCAATAAAATACCTTAAAGCAAAAGACTTCTATTTATTATGCGTGCATAGTATTTTTTTATACATTTGAACTAAATTATAAATCTATGAACATACTCGTTTGCATAAGCCATGTTCCCGACACCACCTCGAAAATAAACTTCGTTGAAAGCGATACGCAATTTGACACAAGTGGGGTGCAATTTGTTATCAATCCCAACGATGAATTTGGGCTTACCCGTGCCATTTGGTTTAAAGAAAAACAAGGTGCGCAAGTTCATGTTATTCATGTAGGTACTGCAGCTGCAGACCCTACGCTTCGCAAGTGCTTGGCTATAGGAGCCGACAAAGCTTTTCGTATCGATATTCCTGCAACAGATGGAATGCAAGTTGCTAAAGAGCTCGCTGCATTTATTAGCGCCAATCCATATGACCTTGTCATTGCGGGCCGTGAATCTATTGATTACAACGGCGCTATGGTGCCTGGCATACTTGCTGCACTGCTCGATATTGCTTTTATACCCAATTGCGTTGGTTTGGAAATTGATGGCAACTATGCCGTTGCTGAACGCGAAATTGATGGCGGACGTGAAAAACTAAAAGGGAGTCTGCCAATGGTTATCGGCGGACAAAAGGGTCTTGTCGAAGAGGCTGATCTTAAAATACCAAACATGCGCGGCATCATGCAAGCACGACAAAAACCTTTTGAAGTAGTTAATTCAAAGGGGTCGGAAAACCCCACTAAAGATGTGCTATTTGAAAAGTCAGCTCCAAAAGCTGAGGTCAAACTCGTTCCTGCTGACGACATCGACCAATTAATTGAATTATTACATAAAGAAGCTAACGTTATTTAACCGAATATTATGTCTATCCTCCTCTTTATTGAATCTGAAAACAACAAACTCAAACGCAATGTGGCTGAAATTGCATCCTATGGAGTTGCTTTGGCTGACAAACTCAAGAAAGACTGTGTAGCGGTTAGCTTTAATGCCGACAACCCCCGTGAATTGGGACAGTTTGGGGTTTCAAAAGTTTTTAATGTTACCAATACGCCACAGCAATTTGACGCACATGTCTATGCAAGTGTCTTGACGCATTATGTTGCGAGCCTTGGAGTTACGCATATTATCGTTAGCAGCAGCGCTGATGCTAAGTTTTTAGCCCCGCTGATTGCAGCAAACACAAACGCTGCTTATGTGCCCAATGTAGTGGCTTTGCCGCACGAACATCAACCCCTAACAGTTAAAAGAACAGCTTTTACTAATAAGGCTTTTGCAAACACCACACTAACTGCCGAAGTAAACATCATTGGGGTTGGAAACAATGCATTTGGCACTGTTGAACAAGCGGTTGATTGCGTTGTTGAAAATGTAACTGTCGAACATACGGCTTCGCACTTAGAGCAGGTATCCATAAGTAAGGAAACCGGTAAGGCAACTATAGCCGATGCTGACGTAGTCGTGTCTGGTGGTCGAGGCCTAAAAGGTCCTGAGCACTGGCATTTAATTGAGGAGCTCGCTGAAGTATTGGATGCTGCCACAGCATGCTCCAAGCCCGTTTCTGATATGGGCTGGCGTTCCCACGATGAGCACGTCGGGCAAACAGGCAAGCCTGTTTCTACCAACCTTTATATTGCCATTGGTATATCGGGTGCCATACAGCATTTGGCAGGAGTAAATGCTTCAAAAGTGAAGGTTGTTATCAACAATGATCCAGAAGCGCCTTTCTTTAAAGCTGCAGACTACGGCATAGTGGGAGATGCGTTTGAAGTGGTTCCTGTACTAACAGAAAAACTTAAGGCGTTTAAAGCGCAATCATAATACCCAATTTTGTATTTTAGGGCACGTAAAGAACATCCTTAATCATGAGCCTTATTAAACTTCGTGTAAACCGGATTACCTACAGCCAAAATCAAAGCGGCGCATACGCCATGATTTTGGATGAAGTTGATGGAAAACGCAAACTACCGGTGGTCATTGGAGAATTTGAAGCCCAATCCATAGCTGTTAATTTAGATAAAGACATAAAGCCACAACGCCCCTTTACACACGATCTGTTTAAGAATTTTGCTTATCGATTTGATATTGCCATAAAAAGAGTAATCATTACCAAATTGGTAGATGGCGTTTTTTACTCGAGTCTTATTTGTGAACGCGATAAAATTGAAGAGATTATTGACTCTAGAACTTCTGACGCTGTGTCGTTGGCATTGCGATTCAAGGCACCCATTTATACCCATGAAAGTGTGTTGGAAAAAGCCGGGGTTGTCTTTGAAAAAGGAGAATTACCCGCGCAAGGGACACCCGAGGACGAATTGTCTGATGAACTGAATTATTCAGATCTATCTAACCAAGAACTTGAAAATGCCATTAAAAAAGCGGTCAAAAAAGAAGATTACGAATTAGCAGCCCGATTGAGGGATGAAATTTCTAAGCGTACAAACAAAACCAAAGAATGACATTTTCGGATTTATCCCAGCAGCCTATTGCGGCTCACCAAGGCATCTCATTACTGGGCACTATACAAGCAGTTGGTGGAATTGTTGCACTGCTACTTATTGCATATTTGTGCAGCAACAACCGAAAAGCCATCAATTGGAAAACAGTCGGGTTTGGTTTATTGTTACAACTTGTATTGGCGATAAGTATTTTAAAGCTAAGTTGGGTACAGAGCATCTTCAATGCCATTGGAAAGGTATTTGTCAGTATTTTAGACTTTACCGCTGCAGGAAGCTTGTTTTTGTTTGGAGATTTAATGAATGTTGACAGCTACGGCTTTATATTTATTTTTCAAATACTGCCTACCATCATCTTTTTCGCTTCACTTACTTCGTTGTTGTTTTATCTTGGTGTATTGCAGTTTTTGGTTAAAATTTTAGCCAAGGGAACCGCAAAACTGCTTAACAT
>JBDQNA010000084.1:0-5496 GCA_040261965.1 Flavobacteriaceae bacterium | reverse complement strand
TTCTCTTTCGCCTTCGCCTATATGATTTACAAAAGAAGAAAAGACACGGGTACCTAAACCAATAATTTCAGAACGAGATGAATCTCTAACAAGAGACCACCCTATTGATTCTGTTCCAATAAAAAGACCTAATGTTTGTTTCATAAAAATTTATTATATTTGTGATATCTTATCACAATAAGGCTTATGCCGTGGACTTTTGTCCAGCGTCCCGCTTAGGTGGGACTTTTTTTTTAAAGTATTGGCCGAGAGTGACTCCCGACCAATCCTTTATTGTAGCATAACAATCAAAGCAATAAAACAGGTTCACTGCTACGGAAGAACCTAAAAGGGCAAAAAAGGTGTGAAGTTTATTCCTTGAAATTATTAGAATTGTTTAATCCTCACTTAACAAAAATGGGGTGTATAGATTTCAACAATGGGAACGTGTCACTAAACCTTATTATGGGTTCTTGAAATAACAATAAAACGCCACTAAAGAGAAGTGGCGCTTATCATGAAAATATGTAAGTGAATTCTTACATTATGCGTGACCCCTTTTAGTAATAGAGGTTGCGGTTGTCAACAATTGTATATGTCGCCTTTAAAGCTTCTGTAAGCTTTTGCTGAAGGTTTTGGTTTGCGCTGTTTAGCAACGATGACTTATACCCCGCATAACTTGGTAAGGCTTCAGCTGGCTTTGTAGACGTCGCTTTCACCACATAGACACCTGAATTGCCCGCAATAGGCGCTGATAGTGACCCAGATGGCAAACTAAAGGCAGCTCCGATAACCTTCGGCTCTTTTGATGCACCAGCCAACATAGCGGTAAATCTATTCATGGCCGTAGCTGTCCTTGGTGTTTGTCCAAATTGATTGCCCACTTCTTCTAAAGAAGCATATGTTTTAATCTGATCAAGGATATAAGCTTTCTTTTTTTCGCTTAAAACAAGTGGCCTTACTGCAGTTGCAACATCAGCTGCTGAGGCAAGACCTTCTGACTTAGATGAGGTAAGCTGAACAATTAGAAAACTATCTGTGTTATATGAAAAACGTTTTACATCCAACACCTTACGGTCTTTTTCAAATGCCCACTGTACAATCTGGCGTTGATTCCCTAACCCAGGAAACGTTTCATTTAAAATTTTTAGATCATCAACCTCACGAACTGTCACGTTTTTTTGTTTGGCCAAATCTGTAAATTCCGTTTCTTTTAAATCAAACTCAAATTGAGAGGCTTCAGTATAAACTCGGTTAGCTGTCGCATCAGATGGGATGAGTTTTTTAGAAATTGTAGCCAATTTAACTACGTCTTTTTTATCTAAAACCTCAATAACATGATATCCAAACTCTGTTTCTACAACGCCTTTTGCACCCTTACGGTTTCTAAATACAAAATCGCTGAATGGCGCGACCATATCTTCTTTCGTAAATTCTGGCAGATCTCCACCACTTGGTCCAGAAGGGCCATCTGAATTTTCACGTGCTAGTTGTGCAAAGTCACTTCCACTTCGTACTTTTCGCAACAAAGCATAAGCCTCTTTTCTAGCTTGAGATTTAGATCTAGTAACACTTTCCTTGGCACGTGATGCGCCTTCATAAGCAACTAGAACGTGACGTGCTTTAGCTTTACCATTCTTTCTCTTAGCAACCATTTTAGTCAAATTGCTATAGCCATTGTCTTCATAGGGCCCAAAGACTGCGCCTTTTGATAGCTTAAATAGTGTGCTTGCGTAGTTGCCAGAAAGCTCAGTTTCACTAACAAAAGTATCGGCATAAGGCACTTCTGAGTATTCACTTACATAAGATGCTAAAGCTGTATCTGAAACATTAGCAAGTGAAGGAATAACCTCTTCCTGCTTTGATACTTCGTTAAATATGGATCTGTCGCTTAACAAATTACGCAGTTCGTTTTCGATTAGTAATTTATCCTCAGGCGTAGCTACCACATCAAATTTTACGTAGCGGACACTTCGCGAGGCGTCCTGCTCATATTTTGTGCTGTTTTGTTTAATGTAAGCTTCGATATCTTTGGTTGAAACTGTAAGTAAGCTGTCAGGAGCTGAAGTCAAAGTAATGCGCACATATTCAATATCAACAAGATCACTTTGCAGTGCGTATTCTTGTTGGGCCTCAAAATTTGTTATGTTAATTCCTGCATTGACCATGTCTCGGTAGTTGGCTGTCTTAATGTTGTTTTTAATAGAGCCCTCTTGTGCTTTCCATTGCTCAAACCCCTGTGGATTATTTTGGCGTAAATCAAGAATAAAGTCTGTGAATCGTTGTGGATCAAAAGCGCCGTTTTCGTCAACAAATTGAGGATCAGATGAGAAGTTAGGATCTGATTTGAGAAACAATTCTATATGATTTTTACCTACATCAAGTCCCAGATCTTCAAATGTTTGCTCAAACACTTTGCCATTAGTGCTTTGCTCAAAAGCAAAATTAACAGCTTGCATCGAACTCATGCGATAGCTTCGCTCGGCAAAATCGACTTGGCGACTGAATTCATCAATGCCAACTTCAGCATCACCAACAATAAGTACAGGTTCTTGACTTTGGGTGCTGTTGCCGTCAAAAACGCCTGTAAAAACAAATGCCAGCAACGCCATTCCAATAATGAAGATTAAAAAAATTGAACGCTCCCTAATTTTACCTAAAATAGCCATGGTTATTTATTTTGAACTGCTTGCGAAAATACAATTAAAAAGGTGAATTTAAAATGCTATTCTGGGTATATACGCACCAAATCTATTTTTGTGTTAGAAACTTCTAGCATTTCGAAGGTAAATCCTTCGATAGAAACACGCTCACCCTCAATTGGTATATCGGCTGTATGGTGCACAATTAGACCTCCTAGGGTCTCATAGGATTCAGAAACAGGCAATTCAATGTTGTGTTCTGTATTGATTTCGTCAATTTCCAAACGAGCAGAAAATGTAAAAGAGCCGTCATCGTGTTTGAGCGAAACATTACTTATCGTGTCGTGTTCGTCTTCAATTTCTCCAAACAACTCCTCAACAATGTCTTCTAAGGTTATCATTCCCGCTGTACCCCCAAATTCGTCCAAAACAACAGCAATACTTCTTCGCTTCTTAACCAATTGATTAAAGACATCTTGAATGCGCATGGTTTCAGGAATCCATTCCACAGCCTTGATGATGGCGTGAAGTGATTTTGGTTTTTTAAACATATCAAATGCATGTACATAGCCAATGATGTTATCCATGCTTTGGGCGTAAATTAAAATTTTAGAAAATCCAGTAGATGAAAAGATCTGCAACAAGTCTTTGGGCTTTTCATACCGATCTACAGCAGTCATCTCTGCTCTAGGGACCATTACCTCACGCGCCTTTAGATTGGTAAACGAAAGAGCGTTGTGGAATAATTGCAATTCGGCATCTTGATTTTCATCACTTGTTGTTTCTATCTGTTCTGACACAAAATCGCCCAATTCCACCTTGCTGAAGGCAATGGGGTCTTCTTGCTTTTGCAGGCGAAAAAATCGATGTAATACCGCATCTGAAAATCGCATCACCACCCAGCTTAATGGCTTCATCAATTGGTAAAAAACATATGCTGGAAGGGCAAATAAACTTAAAAATCTGTTGGCGTAAATTTGAAAAAACACCTTAGGTAAAAACTCGGCTGTGATGAGAATAACAGCCGTTGATATCAGGGTCTGATAAAATATAATTTCAAGTGGCAGTGAGCTGTAGCTCTCATAAGCTGGAAACAATTCATGCACAATTAGCTCCCCGGCATAAATACCGTAGACAACTAAAGCTATGTTGTTGCCAACCAACATGGAAACAATAAAGCGAGAGGGACTTTTTGTAATGGTCTTTAGAAGGGTACCAAAACTTTTCTTTTGTGTTTTTTGAATTTCAAGCCTTATTTTGTTTGAAGAAACAAAGGCAATTTCCATTCCTGAAAAAAACGCCGACAACAAAAGACTTGTTACTAAAACGCTTATCTCTACTGTCATATTTATTGTTGGTCCTTACGCTGCTCTAGCTTTTTACGGTAACGTCTTCTAATGAAATACATGAACACCGCAATAGCCGTGATGGCAACATCTATGGTTGTGCGTGCTTCTTCTGTTCCGTAATAATTAATGGCGCGAAACAAAAACAATCCTCCAAAGACCAAATATATAATTTCGGATATGCGGTAAAACTTTATCATAATTCTTCTTCTTCAACTAATACATTCCCGACAAGAGGGCCTGTGGTTATTTTATCAAATGATCTGCTGGCATCTAAAATAGTGGCAGCAATGTCATAATCTTCATTTTTAAAGGTAAAGTATTCTTGTGTAAAAACCCACTCTTTTTTTATGTCCCAGTACAGTTGTGAGGTGTTTAATACAGCACCCTCGGGAGTGGTTATAAAAACGTTTCCCCGAAGGTCCACAATATCAGTCCTCGAATACATGATACCATAATCTGCCTTTACGTGTGTTTCCCTATTGTCTTCGTCATATAAAACAACTTGAACCCCATTGGGAAATTCAGAATAAGGAAAGGGCTGATTGGTGTAGTCGATATTCTTAGGAGCAGTCAGAACAGCAATGGTTTTTGCAAGCTCGGTATACACAACACGAATTGTATCTGCCTCGCCAATAGGAAGCGCATCAAACTGACTTATGGTTTTGAGTTGAGCAAAATTGTCTTTACACGAGAAACTTACCAGTGCCATAAGCACCGCCACAAGCGTTAGAAAGTGCGCTGGTCGCTTCATTTACAATTGCGGAACTTTTACGCTACTGTTAATCCAACATGAAAAACTTATATCTTCTCCTGCCCTGCCTTCTGTAAAAATATCTGTCTTACTGGGTGCTCTACCTTCATAGCTGGCCGCTAATTTAAGTGCCGTTTTCTTTACACCGGAATCTACAGCTGCAGCCTTACGTGCCGTTTTTGCAGCCAACCAATAGACGGCTCGCTTCTCAAACTGCGTTGTTCCACAACTGTTGGCGCTAGAGGCATACAAACTTGCGATAAGCATATAGGCTTTACCCATTGAAGGACGGTTTTTTAAGGCCTTACTGGCGTAGGCTCTAGATTTACTCTTTAAACCACTTTTCTTAAACTTTACAGCGATTTTATAAAGAATATCTGCTTTTCGATACTGATCTTGCTCCAATGTCAAGGATTCCTCATAATAGGCTAAGGCAGCTTTACTATCGCCTGCTTTATCTTTTAAAATACCCAAATAGTAGGCCGAATTTGACGAAGGATTAATCGCGTGTAACGCCTCTACCAATTCTACAAATAGTGGATCGTCAGAACACTCTTTAGCATCCATACGGCTTGCGGCACGGTTAAGCCAAACGCTGTCAGATATATTAGCATCAAAGTTTTGTCGGTAAAGAGGAATAAGATTTTCACAGCTCGATTCCTTAGAAATCATGGCGTCAAGGTTTCCAGAGTAGGTCGAAAATGCTAAAGTATTGGTCTCATAAACACGCTTGTTGCGCTGTTCACTTGATGTCAATGCATCGCCATTCTCAAGC
>JBDQNA010000092.1:0-5119 GCA_040261965.1 Flavobacteriaceae bacterium | reverse complement strand
GAAATATGATCATTTAACATACATTTAAGCAAATGGGTTAACCGCGTTTCGTTGCCCAAAATGCGACGCGCAACTGTAGCCCTTTCTTCAATCTTATATTGATCTACAGACGTTTTGGCCAAATGTTCTTTAACAAGCATGACCATGTTGAGGTTTTCTTTAAAAAATTGGGGGCGGTATATCTTTAAATTACCCTCATAGCACTGCTGATCAAAATCAATGGCACGGATTTTATAAATAACCTTATCAAAATCGTGAATAGGAATAATGACATAGTTGTATGAACGCATATCGCCCAGTAAACGAATCATGCAACGCTCGTTGAATTTGACAAAAGATTTGGCAATTTGATTGCGTTCAGATTTTGTGCATTTGGGTAAAAAATCTTTAATAAACTCATCCCCAGGGATACCCGCAATATGTTCTTCTATAAGCGTGTTTTTATTTACTAAAAAGTTAAGGTTGTAAGGGGAAAGCATATGTTCAAGCTCCAAACCATAAACACGAGAGGCATCTGCCTTTTTTACATAGAAATAAATAAAGTTGTCGTTGAGCGTATTCCGCACTTTTATACGAAAGGGCTTGGAGTTACCAAAGGTGCAATAGTCTATGGCATCAATATTAAGATAGGGAATGGTCATGGCGCTTCCGTCTGAATGCAGCAGCGCATAAACGCGTTTCAACTGTTCATCAATTTCTTTACGATCGCTATCTGAGTAAAAAACACGCACCCACAAGCTGTCCTGGTCGTGTTTGTTCATCACAGCTACGGAACCAGAAAAGCGAAGCAAATCATCATAAAACACCGGAATTTGATAAGCCCGTGAGTACAATTCCAAATAATCCGAAAGGAATGGATTGATGGGGTATGTTGGTTTTTTTTTCGTAATTAGCATATCGCTCATAAGAACAAAGTTAAAACTTTGCGTAACAAAAACAGCCTTGATACGTTAATACAACTATGAAACTCATTCTAAACGTAAATGAACTGACCAAAAAATTTGGGCATTTAACAGCTGTCGATCGACTTAGTTTTTCCATAGAAAAAGGGAATGTATATGGAATGCTGGGGCCAAACGGCAGTGGCAAATCAACTACCTTAGGCATGATCCTTAATGTTGTAAATCCCACAGCAGGAAAGTTTTCTTGGTTTGGGGGAACCCAAAGCACTCATCAAGCACTAAAGCGAGTAGGCGCTATCATTGAAAGACCCAACTTCTATCCCTTCATGACGGGAGCACAAAACTTGCAATTGGTTTGTAGGATAAAGGAAGTACCAAAATCCAAAATCGAAGAAAAACTCGAGTTGGTGGATTTATTAGATCGAAAACACGATAAATTCAAAACCTATTCCCTAGGTATGAAGCAGCGGCTGGCCATTGCCTCCGCCCTACTCAATGACCCCGAGATTCTTATTCTTGACGAACCCACCAACGGGTTAGATCCTCAAGGAATTGCGCAGGTTAGGGATATCATTTTCAAAATTGCTGCGCAAGGCACTACTATTTTATTGGCCTCGCACCTCTTAGATGAGGTAGAAAAAGTATGTTCGCATGTTTTGGTGCTGCAAAAAGGAAAACAAATCTATTTTGGCCCCGTAACTGCATTGACCACGGACCACGGCTATTTTGAGCTTGACGCAACGGACCTAGCCCGTTTATTGAAAGCCTTAGAAGAAAATAAACTCATAAAAGCAGTAGAACAACAAGGCGCATTAGTATTGGCTTACCCCAACGAAACGTTAGAGATTGAAACCCTAAGCAAAGCACTGACAAGCAAAGGAATTGTATTGACGCATTTGGCGAAAAAACACAAAAGCCTCGAAGAACAATTCTTGACCCTAACCAAAAAGAATAAGGCATGAAACGATTGTTTTTAATTGAATATGAGAAGCTGCGTGCTAATCGCTCAAGCCGCATCCTGATTGGTGCTTATTTTATATTACTCACCTCAATTGCGCTTATTGCTGCCATTAAGTTTGATATTGGTCCCATTAAGTTTCATTTGGCAGAGCAAGGCATCTTCAATTTCCCTTATGTATGGCATTTTAACGCCTACATTGGCGCTTGGTTTAAGATATTCCTAGCCGTGGTTATCGTTTCCATGACGGCAAATGAATACAGCAATAAGACCATCAAGCAAAACCTTATAGATGGGCTTAGCAAACGAGAATTCCTACACTCCAAATGGGTGATGCTTTTCGCTCTAGCTGCCATATCTACGCTGTTTATTTTTGTGGTATCCCTTATTCTCGGACTGATCTATTCAAACTACAACGAATTCTCTATCATTGTGCAAGACTTGGAATACCTAGCCGCATTTTTTATTAAACTAATGGCTTTTTTCGGCCTCTGCTTGTTTTTGGGAACAGCCATCAAACGATCGGCTTTTGCCCTTGGTTTTTTGGGAATATGGCAAATGTTTGAAGGTTTTTGTTATGGCATGCTCAAATGGAAATCACCAGAGTGGTTAAATGCAGAAGATGTATACCGCTTTTTCCCACTTAATGCGATGAGCAACTTGATACGTGAACCTTTTTCCCGCTTATCTGCTGTGCGCAACTTGGCAGATCAAGTTGGTGAGCAAATGACCAAGAACACAGATGTACAGCTTTTGGACATCCTTATCGTATCGGTTTGGTGCTATATTTTTTATGCATTGACATATCGCTTATTAAAACGCCGTGACCTCTAAGTTTTTGCTATTTTTGGCAAGCTATGGAGTTTCAACTTATTTCTGACTTTAAACCCACTGGAGATCAGCCAGGGGCCATTCGTCAATTGGCCCAAGGTCTTGCTGCTCAGGACAAATTCCAAACCCTCTTGGGCGTGACGGGATCAGGAAAAACCTTTACGGTTGCCAATGTGATTGCAGAAACCCGGCGTCCTACGCTTGTACTTGCACACAACAAAACCCTTGCAGCACAACTGTATTCTGAATTCAAGCAATTCTTTCCCAACAATGCAGTAGAGTATTTTGTTTCTTATTACGACTACTACCAGCCCGAAGCCTATATCCCCACCACAGGCACCTACATTGAAAAAGACTTATCTGTTAACGATGAGATTGAAAAGCTGCGTTTAAGCACTACCTCCGCCCTGCTATCGGGACGCAGAGATGTAATCGTAATTGCTTCCGTTTCCTGTTTATATGGTATTGGAAATCCACTAGAATTCAAAAAGAATGTCATCCACGTTGAAGTGGATCAAGTCATTCCCAGAACAAAGTTTTTACACCAGTTGGTACAAAGCCTCTATGCGCGTACTACTGCCGACTTCCTGCACGGAAATTTTCGTGTAAATGGAGATATTGTTGATGTGTTTCCAAGCTATGCCGACCATGCTTTTAAAATTCACTTTTTTGGAGATGAAATTGAAGCCATTGAAGTATTTGACCCCCTAACAGGTAACATAAAGGAGAACTTTGAAAAACTGACTATTTATCCAGCCAATATGTTTGCGACCTCTCCCGAGGTACTGCAAAATGCCATTCATCAAATTCAAGATGACTTGACAGCTCAAGTGGACTACTTTAAAGACATAGGAAAACACCTTGAAGCAAAACGACTAGAAGAGCGTACCAATTTTGATCTAGAAATGATTCGTGAATTGGGGTATTGCTCAGGGATTGAAAACTATTCACGTTATATAGACGGCCGAGCGCCAGGCACCCGGCCTTTCTGTTTGCTAGATTACTTTCCAGATGATTTTTTGATGGTAGTGGATGAAAGTCATGTAACCTTATCTCAAGTTCATGCCATGTATGGTGGCGATAGGAGCCGAAAAGAAAACTTGGTTGAGTTTGGCTTCCGACTGCCAGCAGCTATGGACAACAGGCCCCTGAAATACGAAGAGTTTGAACAGTTACAACAACAGGTGATTTATGTAAGTGCTACCCCCTCAGATTATGAACTTGAACAAACGGCAGGGGTTTATGTTGAACAAGTAATTCGTCCAACGGGACTTCTTGACCCCATAATTGAGGTACGCCCAAGTTTGAATCAAATAGACGATTTGGTTGAAGAAATTCAACAGCGTGCTGAAAAAGACGAAAGGGTATTGGTTACCACGCTTACCAAGCGTATGGCAGAAGAGCTGACCAAGTATTTGTCTCGTATTTCGATTCGTTGTCGCTATATCCACAGTGATATTGACACTCTGGAGCGGGTGGAAATCATGCTTGATCTACGCAAAGGGCTTTTTGATGTATTGATTGGCGTAAACCTATTACGGGAGGGGCTTGACCTACCCGAAGTATCGTTAGTAGCTATTTTGGACGCAGATAAAGAAGGGTTTTTACGCTCGGCACGTTCGCTTACCCAAACTGTTGGTCGTGCTGCAAGAAATCTAAATGGCAAGGCCATCATGTATGCAGACAACATTACTAAGAGCATGAAAAAAACGATTGACGAAACCCAATATCGCCGTGAAAAGCAAATGGCATACAATGATCGTCACAACATCACCCCACAAGCACTTAACAAGGCGTTGGAAGAAACGTTTGACCGAAGTACGGTTGCAGATGATTATATCAAAAAAGAAGCTGCTGAGCCTATTGATTATTTGACCAAAGAACAGCTACAAGCACGGGTACGCCAAACCCGAAAAAACATGGAAAAAGCCGCCATGGATATGGATTTTATCCAGGCGGCTCATTTTAGAGATGAGATTGAACGCATCCAAAATCAACTTAAAACATTGACATAGCCGTTATACAGCTTACTTTATTTCAATTTGTTTTTTGGGTTCTGGAATGGCTTCCTCATGTTTGGGCAGGATAATGGTCAAAATACCATTGTCGTACTTGGCCTTGATACCTGCCGTATCTACGGTTTCTGGCAATCTAAAACTGCGTTGGAAATTGTCGTAGCGGAACTCACGTCTAGTGTATTGATCGGTCTTTGACTCATCTTCGAGTTTGGATTCACTTGAAACTGTCAACACATGGTCGTCTAACTCCACACTAAAGTCCTTACGTGTTTTGCCAGGAGCAGCCAATGCCAATTCAAAATTTGTGTCCGTTTCCGATATGTTCACTGATGGAACATGGGAACGGTTGGACAAACCTGAAAAGGGCGTGTCGCTACCAAAAAATTCATCTAATAAAGATGGAAATAAAG
>JBDQNA010000088.1:0-5299 GCA_040261965.1 Flavobacteriaceae bacterium | reverse complement strand
CTGTTATGCTTGTAAAGAACCTCTTTTTGCCAGTAGCTCAAAGTTTAAGAGCGATTGCGGGTGGCCTAGTTTTGATTCAGCTATCGAAGGAAAAATAAGGTATGAAAAGGATACCACCCATGGCATGGTACGAACTGAAATCATTTGCAACAGTTGTGACGGACATCTTGGTCACGTTTTTAACGATGGGCCAACAGGCACTGGACTGCGTTATTGCGTAAATTCAGTATCCATCGATTTTAAATCTGAAGACAAAGGCAAGGAATAGCCATCTGTTTCGTATTTTTGCGCAAACTTTACCATATGAGCAAATACGACATCATTGTTTTAGGAAGCGGGCCCGGAGGATATGTAACGGCAATCCGCGCTTCGCAATTGGGCCTTAAAACAGCAATCGTTGAAAAAGAAAGCCTTGGAGGCGTATGCCTTAACTGGGGCTGTATTCCTACCAAAGCCCTTATCAAATCTGCGCAAGTTTTTGAATACCTACAACATGCCGAAGATTACGGGCTAAAAGTAAAAGAATACGACAAAGATTTTGATGCAGTAGTCAACCGTAGTAGATCTGTTGCAGACACCATGAGCAAGGGTGTTCAATTTTTATTAAAAAAGAACAAGATCGACGTCATCATGGGCTACGGCTCGTTACTGCCGGGCAAGAAAGTACACGTGAAAGCTGAGGATGGCAGCGAGCAAGAATTAGCTGCTCAAAACATCATCATTGCCACGGGCGCACGCTCACGTGAATTGCCTAGTCTTCCACAAGACGGTGAAAAGGTTATTGGATATCGAAAAGCTATGACACTTGAAAAACAACCCCAAAAACTCATGGTTGTAGGATCTGGCGCCATAGGTGTAGAATTTGCTTATTTCTACAACGCCATGGGGACAGAAGTTACTCTAATTGAATACCAACCACGTATCGTCCCTGTTGAAGATGAGGAAATCTCAAAACAAATGGAGCGTTCGTTTAAAAAGAGTGGGATTAAAGTCATGACGAACGCTGAAGTCACTTCAGTTGACACAAGTGGCAAGGGAGTCAAAGCTACCGTAAAAACAAAAAAAGGCGAAGAAGTACTTGAGGCAGATTTGGTACTTTCCGCAGTAGGTATTAAAACAAACATTGAAAATATTGGTCTAGAATCCGTTGGTATTGCTACTGACAGAGACAAGATTTTGGTGAACGATTTTTATCAAACCAATATTCCAGGTTATTATGCCATTGGCGATATTACTGCAGGACAGGCCTTGGCGCATGTGGCCTCAGCAGAAGGAATCTTATGTGTAGAAAAAATTGCCGGTCAACATGTTGAACCCTTAGATTACGGCAATATTCCAGGCTGTACATACAGCAGTCCAGAGATAGCCTCTGTAGGACTGACCGAAACCCAAGCCAAAGAGCAGGGGCTGGATATTAAAGTAGGGAAATTTCCTTTCTCTGCTTCTGGTAAAGCTCAAGCGAGTGGCACACCCGATGGATTTATCAAGGTTATTTTTGATGCTAAATATGGCGAATGGTTAGGATGCCATATGATTGGTGCTGGAGTGACCGATATGATAGCCGAAGCGGTATTGGGACGGAAACTAGAAACGACAGGGCATGAAGTCTTAAAGGCAGTGCATCCGCACCCAACCATGAGTGAGGCCATGATGGAGGCCGTCGCAGATGCCTATGATGAGGTAATTCACCTCTAGAAAAAATCAAAAGCAGCCTTACGGTTGCTTTTTTTTATACATTAGAGCTAATGAAAAAAAATATTGTCATTACAGGAGTTTCATCTGGAATTGGGCGTGATGCCCTACGCCTATTGCACCACAAAGGGTATCATATTTATGGAAGCGTGCGTAAAGAGGCAGATGCAAAATCACTTACCGAAGCATACCCCAAGGGCTTTACTCCTCTTATTTTTGACGTACAAGATCAAGAGGCAGTAAACCAAGCAGCGAAGATTGTTTTTGATTCATGCGACCACATAGATGTGCTTATCAACAATGCGGGTATTGCTGTACCAGGCCCCTTACAATTTGTCAGCGAAGCAGATTTCGAAAAACAGATGGATGTAAACCTAAAGTCTGTACGACGCATTACCAATACGTTCTTGCCCTTACTTGGTGCAGCACCCGATTTTAAGGGAGCACCTGGAAGAATCATTAACATCAGTTCTATTTCTGGACTATTCAACGCTCCTTTCAACGGAGTTTATTCAATTTCAAAACACGCCTTGGAAAGCATGACCGATGTTTATCGAAGAGAGTTGCGGCGGTATGGCATTAAAGTGATGGCTATAGAACCCGGGCCCATCAAAACAAAGATTTGGGGCAAGAACCTAAACAGCATGAAAAAATTTGCTGACACAGACTACAATGACATCTTGCAAAAGGCCAATCAAATGATTGAGAATACGAAAAAAAACGCCCTGCCTGTTACACGAACGTCAACTGTTATCCTGAAATGTATTACCAAAAAGCATCCCAAGACAAGATATATCGTCCACAAAAATGCGTTTATATTTAAAATTGTAGCAAACTATTTGCCCGATAAGTTGGTGGATTGGTTTGTTCACAGATCGCTATCAAAAGGGAACCGCCACCGACCAGTATAATTATTTAGCGATAAAACTTTCGATAGCCAAGCGGTACACATCTAGACCAAAACCGAGAATTAATCCCTTAGCATTTGGCGTAATATAAGAGGTATGGCGAAAATCTTCACGTGAAAAGGTGTTTGAAATATGAACCTCCACCACTGGAGTGCTTATGGCTTTTATGGCATCACCGATACCAACAGAAGTATGGGTATAAGCCCCTGCGTTAAGAACAATTCCATCGGCAGAAAAGCCATCTGCATGAAGTGCATCTATTAACTCGCCTTCAATATTAGATTGCACATAATTCATCTCCATATTTGGATAGCGTGCTTTGAGCGCTTCTAAATATCCTGCAAAACCTTGAGTGCCATAAATTTCAGGCTCGCGTTTCCCTAGTAAATTGAGGTTTGGTCCGTTAATGATGGTAATCTTCATATGATATTTTGCTCAAAACTAATAAACTCTAGTCAATCAATCCGTATTTTTGGGTATGCAATGGAAAAAAGCTTTGGAGGACTATGGATATTTCTTGCGATTAGAACAAGGATTATCAGACAACACCATTGAAGGGTATCAATTTGATGTAAAGCGCCTTATGCGGTATTGCGAAAGCTTAAACAATAACAATAAGCCTCTAAATATAGATGCGGATACGCTGAAGGATTTTGTCTATCAACTTTCAAAAGAGGTACAGCCTCCTACCCAATCGCGTATCCTTTCTGGAATTAAGGGTTTTTTTGGGTATCTAGAACTTGAAGGGTATCGAAAAGATAACCCTACACTATTGCTTGAAACACCTAAAACAGCTAAAAAATTTCCAGACACCTTAGCTATTGAAGAAGTAGATGCACTAATTCAATCCATAGACAAAGACAGTAAACACGGTATGCGAAATCATTGCATATTGGAATTACTTTACAGTTGCGGATTACGCGTAAGCGAACTTACCGAGCTCAAATGCGCTGATCTCTTTTTTGAAAAAGGCCTAATACGGGTCAAAGGAAAGGGAGATAAAGTGCGATGGGCGCCTATAGCCGACAGCACCATAAAACTTGTTAGGGAGTATGAGAATCTTTACAGACATAAGCCTGCAGCAAGAGGCTTTGAAGAAGTCTTGTTTTTAAACAACAGGGGCAAATCCATAACAAGAGTGATGGTTTATACCATTGTTAAAAAGGCTGCGGTATTGGCCAACATGAATAAAAATATCAGTCCGCATACCCTACGACACTCATATGCAACCCATTTGGTAGAAAACGGAGCAGACATTCAATTGGTACAGCACATGATGGGACACGCGAGCATTACGACCACAGAACGGTATATTCACATGAGTCAACGACATCTTAAAGATGCCATTTCAAAATTTCACCCTAGATCAAGTTGAGACCGTCATTCGAAATCCTTCTCCGTGGATATTGCTGATTTCTATATTTGCGTCTACTTTTAAGTACTTGCGGAGTTTTGCAATATAAACATCCATAGAGCGAGACGTAAAATAGGTATCGTCTTTCCAAATCTTTTTTAACGCCAGTTCTCGAGGCATCAAATCATTTAGGTGAAGTGCCAGTAATTGAAGTAAAGCACCTTCTTTAGGGGACAACTTAATCGGGGGGTTGTCTTCCAAAGACAATTCACGAAGTTTTGCATTAAAAGAAAACCTACCAATGGCAAAGAGGTGGTTGGCTTTATCCAAATTAACTACTTGTTGTTCCATGCGTTGGAACATGGCTTTCATTTTTAACAAGAGTACATCCGAATCAAAAGGCTTGGTCAAATAGTCATCTGCTCCTATGTTATATCCCTTTACAACATCATCTTTCATGGACTTGGCTGTTAAAAAGATAATAGGAACACCTACATCTGTCTTGCGTATTTCTTTAGCTAGAGTAAATCCATCTTTGTAGGGCATCATGACGTCTAGCAAACAAATGTCAAAACTTCCCTTATTGAATTTTTCACCTCCTTCTACCCCATTGCGGGCAAGGGTTACATCAAAGCTGTTGATTTCCAAAAAGTCGCGAAGAATGCTTCCAAAATTTTGGTCATCTTCAACTAATAAAACCTTTTTCTTTTCCTTAATCATAATTTGTGTTTAAGTGGAAAACGAACTGTAAAAGTACTTCCTTTTTTGAGTTGACTTTTTACATATATCGTGCCATTGTGTAATTCAACGATGCGTTTGACGTAAGATAGTCCCAATCCATGCCCCTTAACGGTATGAATATCGCCAGACTCTTGCCTATAAAAACGGTTAAATACCTTTCGCCTGACATGACTGCTCATTCCTATTCCTTTATCTTGTACAGTAACTTCAAAGGCTTCGTTAGTAACGCTGGTTTTCAAATCAATTTCAACTAAGTCATCGCTATATTTAATGGCATTTTCCAACAGATTTACCCAAACATTGGTCATGTGCGATTCGGATATGGGTAGTTTGATTTGCAAGGGGTCCAAAGACACATGAAGTGCACCATCGCGTTGGTCCACCAAAAGGCGTACATGCTCAATAGCTGTCTTTATTGGAATGTGGGGATCAATTAAAGCTGTAGTGAGTTCCAACTCCCTTCTGTCTAGCCTAGAAATCTGCAATACATTTTCAACTTGGGTATTCATTCGTCTACTTTCGTCTCTAATAAGCCCAAGGTATTGAGTTACTTTATTAGGCTGTTTGGCAATGGCAGCAGTTCCCAAGGCATCTAATGCCAACT
>JBDQNA010000139.1:0-3067 GCA_040261965.1 Flavobacteriaceae bacterium | reverse complement strand
CTTTGTTGTTAATGTAAAAGGTAAACAAACTCATGGCTCGCAACCTTGGTCTGGTGTTGACCCTATATTAATTTCAGCAAAAATCATAGATGGTTTTCAAACCATTATTAGTAGAGAAGCCCGACTTATTGATGAGGCTGCAGTAATTACTATTGGTAAAATCACAAGTGGAACGCGATTCAATATCATTCCAGAGACTGCCGAAATGATAGGAACCGTAAGAACTTTAGATGCTGACATGCGCGAATTGATTATTAAGCGTATGAATGAAATGGCACACGATATTGCAAGTGCTTATGGAGGGAGTGCAGTTATAGAATGGCAGAACAACACTATTATTACATATAATGATCCTGATTTAACAGCTCAGATTTTACCCTCTTTACAAGCCGTGGCTGGCGAAAACAATGTGCAGTTAACGAAAGCCACAACTGGAGGTGAAGACTTCAGCTATTTCCAAGAAAAAATACCCGGAGTGTATTTCTTTTTAGGCGGTATGACTCCCGGAAACACAAATTCTTTTCCTCATCATACTCCAGATTTTAGAATTGACGATAGGGGTTTGTTGCTTGGTGTTAAGGCTTTTACGCAGATTACCATAGACTATCTGAATACTCCCCTTTAACATTTTATTTTTAAGCACTGAAAATGTCAATGCTTACGCCAGTAATAGGGTGTAAAGAGAATAAGCACGGTAAACAGTTCAAGTCTACCGATAAGCATCAGTAATGAACACCACCATTTTGCAAGTGTAGGTAGTGAAGCGTAAGTTGAAGCAGGCCCAACATTACCTAATCCTGGACCTACATTACCTAATGAAGCGGCTGCTCCACCAATGGCAGAAGTAAAGTCTAACCCTAACACACTAAGCACACCTGCGCCAATAATAAATAATATCATGTATAAAATAAAAAAAGCCAATACATGATACACAATAGATTGCTCAATTGTTACTTTGTTTAGTCTCACCATGAGAATGGCATTGGGGTGTAGGGCACGCTTAAACTCCAAAAAACCATTTTTAATTAGAATAAGGTGACGCATAACTTTAACACCTCCCGATGTAGAACCCGTTGAACCCCCCAAGAACATCAACCCAAAAAACAACATCGTCACAAAGGGAGACCACGCTGTAAAATCTGCGGTAACTAAACCTGTTGTGGTGATAACAGCCACCACCTGAAATAAGGCATGTCTAAACGATTGTTCCCAAACAGACCACGTGCTTAACCCCGTTGCTACATACGCTTCTTGCCGTATAATGGACAACAAAACAATAAGGGCGAAAGCTCCTATAAATCCTGCGTACCAACGAAACTCAGTATCTGAAAAAACACGCTTAAATTTGCCCTTCATGGCATAATAGAGTAATATAAAATTACTTCCAGCCAAAAACATAAAAAAGACGGTAATGTATTGAATTTGAGGAATATCATTCCAAAATCCAAGACTCGTATTTTTAGTAGAAAACCCTCCCGATGCCATGGTGCTCATGCCGTGATTAATAGCATCAAAAACAGGCATTCCCGAAAGCGATAACAATATAGTATTTGCTGCAGTAAGCCCTACATATATAAGCCATAGCCTTTTGGCAGTATCACTAATTCTAGGGTGTAGCTTATCGCCTCCTAAAACAGGTGCTTCGGCGCTGAAAAGTTGCATACCGCCAATACCCAAAAGCGGAAGAATTGCAATGGCCAAAACAATGATTCCCATACCGCCCATCCAATGGGTAAGCGAACGCCATAAAACAATACTCTTTGGTAAAGACTCAATATCATTTATCACAGTTGCGCCCGTGGCGGTGTAGCCCGACATGGTTTCAAAAAGAGCATCGCTAATAGTGGAAACACTATGAGTAAAGACATATGGGAGCATTCCAAAAATAACCATTGTAAGCCATCCAAAAACAACTATCAAATAGCCCTCACGCTTTTTGATTTCTTTTTTGTGATTTTTGGTAAGAACCATTGCTAAACTTCCTGTAATAAAACACACAAGCAATGCTTTGAGTAATCCTGCAGTTACCCCATCTGCCATAAAATAACTAGTGATGGTTGCAATCCCAATAAAAAGGGAGTTAAACAGCAGTAGGAGTCCTAAAATGTGAACAATAAGTTTAGTATTAAACCCTTTCATTTTTTATAAAAAAAGTTGCTCTACCCGTTTGATAGACTGTGGCAAGGAACACACTAGAACAAGGTCTCCTTCTTCAATGACGAAGTCGCCAAGGGCTATTACACCTGCCCCATTTCGAATTACACCACCAATTGTGGCCATTTTTGGGAAGTCTAGATTTTTTATCGCTTTTCCAATAACCTTTGCGCCGGCTTTTACTTTAAATTCAACAATTTCGGCGTCCATGTTATTTAGCTTTGCCAAATCGACGACCTCACCCCTTCTGATATACCTAAAAATAGTGTTTGCCGTTAGCATTTTTTTATTTACCAACGAATCTACTCCAATGGATTTGGTCAACTCGAAATAATCCATATTTTCAATAAGTGCAATAATTTTTGGGACTTGTTTAGATTTTGCCATGAGGCAAGACATAATATTGGTTTCGGCATCGTTGGTTACCCCCAAAAAAGCGTCCATCTCCTTAAGATTTTCCTCAAGTAGTAGTTCCACGTTTCGTCCATCTCCATGAATGATAAGCGTGTCAGGCAGGCGTTCTGCCATTTCAATAGCACGTTCTTTATCTAGCTCGATAAGTTTAACATTAATGCCGCGCTGACAAAGGTCTTCTGCAGTTTTATATCCAACACGACCTCCACCTAAAATCATAACATTTTTGATTTTATTTTTCACTTCACCAGTAAGGCTGTATAATTCCGAAACTCCCTGAGGAAGTGTGGTGAAATACACTTGATCACCTTGTTCAAAACTCGTGTCGCCTCTTGGAATGATTGTCGTTGTAGACTCTAATCTTTTTATAGCAATGGGCATAAAATGAACCCCGGGAAACACCGTGGCTGCCTCCCGTACGGTTTTACCAATAAAAGGAGCATCTTCTTCAAGTGTGGTCCCCATCATGGTTAGCGCTCCATAGGGTTAGTGTAAAACG
>JBDQNA010000087.1:0-5337 GCA_040261965.1 Flavobacteriaceae bacterium | reverse complement strand
GTTTCTGCTTGCATTGATGTTTCCAAATAAGGAACGTGTCACCATTTTTTCCATTACATCACGCTCTTTTGCGCTAAGCTTACTCTGCTGAATCGTCAACAAGGCATACTGCTGTATGGGATGCGAGACTATATTTCATTCTCCTTGGCAAAACAAAATGCCAATGTTCTCAAATATGTTCCCTTTGGGCCTTTAGAACAGGCAGTACCTTATTTGATAAGACGTGCGCTGGAAAACAGCGCAATGAAATCTCAGACATTACAAGAATGTTTGATGTTAAAAAATGAGCTTAAAAAACGAAAGCTTAACGGCTAAAGTAGGCCGTATCTGTACATTTTTTGACTGAAAATATTTTGTCGTCAATTTCCATAACATAAACATTGCAAGAGTCGGTTCCAATATTGCTTTCGCTAAAATCTACAGTGGTTTTAGCAAACCATTGCAAGGTGTCTTGGATGGAGTAGAAATCTTTTTCAAATACCCACGTTTTTTTTTGAATATCACTTTTAACCCTTGCGGAAGGGCTGTAGTTACACTGCGTTCTTTTGCCGTTAAAGAAGAAAAACAAAAAAATAAGTCCAACGGAAAAACCGCCTAAATAATATCCTAATCTCTTTATAAAGCTCATATGAATGAAATGTTTCTTGTGCTATCGTTTAAATGCTTCAATGTTATGGTATGGTGCAGCTGTGTTATTGACGCCATGGCTATTTCTGGCCATTCAATAAAGCAATAACTTTCACTATGTAAGTATTCATCAAACCCAAATTGCTGTAATTCATCTGAATTTTCAATGCGATACAAATCCAAATGAAAGGCCTTAGCATTTGCTATATTGAGCTCGTTTACTATTCCAAATGTTGGACTTGATACATCTTCATTACTTCCCAATTGTTTGGCGATGGCATTCACGAGTGTTGTTTTACCTGCGCCTAAATCTCCTTTGAGTAAAATAATGTTATACTCAAATGCAGCAACGAGCGATTTAGCGATTGCGTCAATTTGATTTAAATCGTACTTCTTTACCATAGCGCAAAAGTAAGCTACTTAGGAGAATACACCGCAAAAGGAATGCACATCTCTTCCAGTGAAATGCCACCATGTTGATAAGTGTTTCGGAAATAGTTTACAAAATGATGATAACGGGTTGGATAAATTAGGTAATAATTTTCCTTGGCAAAAGCAAAAGAACTACTCATATTTATGGAGGGCAGACCAAAACTTAGAGGGTCGGAAACCATCATTACGTGCTTGTCATCTGTTTTGAGGCGCCGTCCTGTCTTATAGCGGATATTAGTGCTGGATTCACGGTCACCAATAATTTTTGCAGGCTGCTCCACGTTGATGGTGCCGTGATCTGTGGTAATGATAAGTTGATAACCCTTTTGTTGTGCCATTTTAATGATATCTAGCAACAGGCTGTTTTGGAACCAGCTCTTTGTGAGGGAACGATATGCCTTGTCAGAATTCGCCAATTCTTTAATCACTTCCATCTCTGTTTTAGCATGTGAGATCATGTCGACAAAATTGTAAACAACTACCTGTAGACCATCTGCTGGGTTGGTCTTGAAGGTATCTAAAAACTTACGTGCTTCATGGGGCTTATTCACTTTGGTATAGCCGTGTTTTAGGTGTAGCCCTAGGCGGTCCAATTGCGCACCCAGAAATTCATGCTCATGCATATTTTTACCTCCCTCATCAACGTCATTTTTCCACCACTGGGGATATTTCGCTTCCATTTCATTCGGCAGCAGGCCAGCAAAAAAAGCATTGCGCGCATATTGGGTAGCAGTTGGGAGTATACTGAAATAAGAAGTCTCCATTTCTGCTTTGAAATAGGTTGTAATAATGGGGGATATGGAAATAAATTGATCATATCGCAAGTTGTCAATCATCACCAACAGCGTTGGCGTATTGTTTAGTTTGGGCGCGACCAACTTCTCAAACACTTGATTCGAAAAAAGCTTTTCTTCATCTTCATCAAAAAGTAAGTTGGCATAATGCTTCTCGACAAATCGTGAGAAAGCAATATTTGCCTCTGTTTTTTGATAGGTGAATATTTCTTTGAGCTCTGGAGAATCAATGCTATCTATTTCCATTTCCCAATACAAGATTTTTTGATACACATCACTCCAAGAGCCAAGAGATTCTGCTTGCATTACATCTGAGCTCAGTTGTCGAAACGACTGCTGACAGGTGGCAATTGTTTTTTCGGTTACGAGTTTACTGGCATCTAAATTCTTCTTTAGGGAGAGTAAAATTTGATTTGGATTAACAGGCTTAATCAGGTAGTCGGCAATTTTAGCCCCAATAGCATCCTCCATGATATTCTCTTCTTCGCTCTTGGTAATCATGATCACGGGAAGCTGGGGATGGTCTTGTTTGATTGCTGTCAACACTTCAATTCCAGACATTCCGGGCATGTTTTCGTCCAATAAAACAATGTTAAAGCTAGTCTCTTTCAACATAGACAAAGCGTCTTGACCACTGTGCGCTTTTGTTACATGGTACCCTTTTTGGCTAAGGAAAATCATGTGGGCTTGAAGCAAATCTATCTCATCATCAATCCACAAAAGTTCAATCGGCTGCATATATGTATCTTTGGATGTAATTTTTTCTAAAGTGAAACTCACTCAATACAACGACCCAATTTACGGTTTTATTACAATCCCAACTCCGTTTATTGACAAACTTATCAATCATCCATACGTACAGCGATTGCGTAGGATCAAACAGATGGGCCTATCCTTTTTGGTATTTCCCTCCACGGAACATACGCGTTTCCAACACGCATTAGGCGCCATGCATTTGGCCACCAAAGCAGTTGTAAGCCTTCGTAAACAAGGAGTTAAGATAACGGATACCGAAGCCGAAGCACTTTATGCAGCATTGCTCTTGCACGATCTTGGCCACGGTCCCTTCTCGCATGCCCTTGAACACGCCTTGCTGCCTGATACGCCACACGAACAAATGTCTTTAGCGCTGATGCGTGATATGAATCGTCAATTTAAGGGTAAACTTGATTTAACGATTCAAATGTTTACAAACAACTACCCACGGGGATTTTTCAACCAACTCATTTCTTCACATATCGATCTTGATAGATTGGATTATTTAAAGCGCGATAGTTTTTACTCTGGAGTAACAGAAGGCAACATAAACTCTGAACGGTTGATTACGATGATGACTGTTAAGGACGACACCTTGGTGTTTTTTACCAAGGCCATTCACTCCATTGAAAAGTTTTTACTGGCGCGGCGTATGATGTATTGGTCAGTTTATTTACACAAAACAAGTTTTGTTGCAGAAGAATTGTTGATTCGATTTTTTAAGCGTTTTGAGCAGTTGGATAAAGCAATTAAAACTTCTTTAGCTACTGCAGCCTTGGCAGGTCTTGCAAACAACAAAACAGCCCAACTAGCAGATAAAATCCCTCACTTTAATCAATTAGACGATAACGATATTTGGGTTACACTAAAGGCAGCATCCAACTGCGACGATGTGATTTTGGCCTCACTTGCAAACATGATTTTAAACCGTGATCTACTTAAAATTCAGATTGCCAACCAACCTTTTACCATCGAGGACCTGAAAGATAAGCAGCTGTCTTTTATGCAAAAGCTACGTTTGGCTGCAACTGAAATCGACTACTTTGTTTTTTCAGGAAGCCTAAGCACTCAAGGCTATAACTTAGACGAACAACCTATCCAGTTGTGTTCTCTCGATGGTGCGTTAACTTTATTTGATGCTTCATCTGAAATCGCACATTTTCCTATACTTACTAGAAAAGATTATAAGTACTTCTTGGCATTCCCAAAGTAAGACGGATATTTTTCGTAATTTTGCAGCTATGAAATTTAATGCCACACAAATAGCGGAACTGGTTTCCGGAACCGTTGATGGTAACCCTACAGCAGAGGTTTTTAAGTTGTCTAAAATTGAAGAAGGAACAAAGGGGAGTTTGTCTTTTCTAGCCAATCCCAAATACACCTCTTTTTTATACAGTACAGCTGCAAGCATTACTTTGGTTAGTGATGACTTTGTGGCTGAAAAAGAATATAAGACAACGCTTATTCGTGTAAGCGATCCATATGAAGCCTTTTCAAAGCTACTAAGTCATTATAACGAAATTAAGCATGTGCCTACTCCAAGTGTTTCTGAGAATGCATATATTTCCGATGACGCATCCTGTTCTGATGGAATCTCTATCGGTAATTATGCCCACGTAGACGCACACACAACTCTTGGAAAAAACTGTGTGATCCATGCTCAAGTGTTTATTGGAAAAAATGTCAACATAGGCGATAACACCGTTATTCATGTTGGCGCCCGTATTCTTGATGATACCGTAATCGGTAGTGATTGTGTTATTCACAATAATGCGGTTATAGGTGCCGATGGTTTTGGATGGGCGCCCAATGATAATGGTTCTTACGATAAGGTTCCACAAACGGGCAACGTAGTGCTCGGCAATAACGTTGATGTGGGCGCAAACACCACTATTGATCGCGCAACCCTCGGATCTACACGTATTGGGAATGGCGTAAAGCTGGACAACCTTATTCAAATAGGACATAATGTAGAAATAGGTGACCATACTGTTATCGCAGCGCAAACTGGCATTGCGGGTTCAACCAAAATAGGCACGCATTGCCAAATTGGGGGACAGGTAGGAATAAGTGGGCATTTGACCATTGGAAATCGTGTTGGTATTCAGGCCAAATCGGGCATTTTAAAAAATCTTAAAGATGATGCCAAGGTTATGGGCTATCCAGCTTTCGATTATGCAGCATTTAACAAGTCGTATGTACATTTTAGAAATTTACACACGCATATTACAGATTTACAATCCCTAAAAAAGATACTTAACCATGACTAAACAAACAACAATCTCCAAGGCTGTTTCGTTAAACGGTGTTGGTATCCATACTGGAAAAAAAGTTAAACTTACATTCAAACCTGCTCCTTCAAATCACGGATATGCTTTTTCTCGTGTTGATCTCGAAGGTAACCCCATCATAAAGGCCGATGCTAACTTGGTGGCGAATACTACTAGAGGCACTAACCTAGAGAAGAATGGCGTGAGCATCCAAACATCCGAACACGTTTTGGCTGCATTGGTAGGACTGGAAATAGATAATGTTTTAATTGAACTAAATGCCTCTGAACCCCCCATTATGGATGGTTCTTCCATACATTTTGTTGAAGCCCTGCTGGAGGCTGGCATTGAAGAACAAGATGCGGAGCGGTATGAATATGTCGTTCGTGAAAACATCACATTTGTTGACGAAGAAACCGGTAGTGAAATAACGGTTATTCCAGCAGATAACTATCAAG
>JBDQNA010000081.1:0-5945 GCA_040261965.1 Flavobacteriaceae bacterium | reverse complement strand
GACTTGTATTGCTTTGAAGAGGTGTCTAGAGATGTCATAAGCGATGCGCTAGCCAAAGGAGTTGAGCAACCGTTCTTAGAGAACCCCCTTGCTTTTAGCGAAGCCCTTTTTGAGCGCAGGTTACATGACTATTTTGAGAGCAAAAAAAACATAAATCATGTATACGACAGGGGCATACACGATGTTGTAGCCTATCTCACGGCTATTGGAGATGATGTTCCTTGCGGTATGCTGGAAGATTGCAGTAATTACGTTTATGATACCGTTTTTGTATTTCCACCATGGGAAGCGATTTATACACAAGATGCGGAGCGCATAGAGCTATTTGAGGAAGCAAAACATTTTCATAAGGCGCTAGTAGACACCTATACCTATTTTGGTATGCATTGTATTGAAGTGCCAAAAGCAAACATCGAAGAAAGACTTCGTTTTATCACGGATCAGCTATGAAAAACAACATATACGATGTGTTAAAAAGTCATTGGAATACTTCGGTATTTCGCCCGGGACAAAAAAAAGCCATAACTGCCATATTAGATGCAAAAGACTGCCTTGTTGTATTGCCAACAGGAGGTGGAAAAAGCTTGTGCTACCAGTTACCAGCCCTCACAAAAAAAGGCTTATGTGTTGTGATAAGTCCATTGATCGCCCTCATGAGCGACCAGGTGGAAAGCCTTAAAAAAAAGGGGGTTCGTGCCATGAACCTTTCTGGTCCTATGCGTGAAGACGACCTAGTTACTGCACTAGACAATTGTAAATTTGGTGATTTTAAATTCTTATACCTATCACCAGAGCGAGCACAACATCCCTTAGTTCAAGATCGCTTATCTGAAATGCAAGTTAGTCTACTGGCCATTGACGAGGCCCATTGCATCTCCGAATGGGGACACGACTTTAGACCTGCATACCGAGAAATTACAGGGCTTAAAAATAAGCTTTACAACACGCCAACGATTGCCCTAACCGCAACGGCTACGAAAAGGGTTAAAAAAGATATTTGTAACGCACTTGAACTGGTACAACCCGTACAAATAACCGATTCTTTTGACAGAAAAAATATTGAAATTCGGGTGCTTAAAACTGCGAATAAGTTGGATGCGATATCAGATGCACTAGCTCCAAAAGGAACGCCTGCAATTGTATATGCTGGAACAAGAAAAAGCGTTGAGCTTTTGAGCAATCACTTAAACAATATGGGGCACCAAACTAGCTTTTTCCACGGAGGTGCATTGTCCAAAGAAAAACGAATATCAAATTGGATGCAAGAAAAAACACCTGTCATGGTAGCAACTTCGGCATTCGGTATGGGGATTGACAAAGCTAATGTACAGCGCATTGTACACGCTACGCTTCCCTATAGTATGGAGCAGTACTATCAAGAAATTGGACGTTGTGGCAGAGACGGAGGGGCCGCAAAAGCCACCCTGCTCGTTGAAGAGGGAGATGACCTAAAACTATGGAATAGCACAACCATCAGTATCCCAAGTGTTGCAGCCATAAAGAAAACATACAAACACTTATGCCATTATTTTGACATCGCCTATGGCGAAAAACCAGATGATATTTTGGTATTTAATCACGCCCTTTTTTGTGAACGCTACGACTTAAAACAACGAACTACTTATCATGTGCTCAAAGTATTAGAGCGGGCAAAATTGCTTACATTAACACAATATGACAGACCAAAAACTACCCTAAAATTGCTGAACAACCACATAAAACAAGAGCATGAACTGGTGGATTATTTATTGCGAAACATAGGCGGTATCACAGATAGGCTTCAAGACATCAGCTTAGACAGCGCAGCAATCAAAAGTGGTGTGGGCTTAAGCAATGCTATAGCATGCCTAAAGCAATTAGAAAAACAAGGAGATGCCGAAATACAACAACTCCATGCAGACAGTGGGATTGCGTTTCATGTTCCTAGAGAAGATAAAATAAGTTTGATGCCCGTGTTACATCAATTAAATGCACTTACGAAAGAAAAAAAGCGTTTAACAACTGCCGTTTGGGAATATGCAACGGCTCATACTTGTTATCGGAAAAAATTGCTGGGCTACTTTGGTGAGCCTTACAAAAACAATTGCGGCACATGCTCTAACTGCACAGATAAAAAAAGCCCAACAACTAAAATAATCCGATACCTTAAAGAAACACTCTCATCTGAAGATGCACTATCTTTGGAACAGTTATGTGAGGCTACACCGTTTGACAGAATACAGCTGGCGGTGGCCCTAGACGAAATGTGCGCTGAAGAAACGGTAGTACAAGAAACACCTAATCAATACAAGCTGATATGAGTAGATCCTTACGTGTTGTTTTTATGGGAACTCCCGCTTTTGCGGTGTCTGGACTGCGGAGTATAATGGAAAGTCAGCATGAGGTTGTTGGTGTTGTTACGGCACCCGATCGCCCTGCTGGACGTGGAAAAAAACTGCGCTTTTCTGCTGTAAAAGATGCAGCACAGGAATATAACATCGCCCTGTATCAGCCTGAACAATTATCATCAAAGGAAACGGTTGCCCAACTCAAGGCACTGGAAGCAGATGTTTTTGTTGTTGTTGCTTTTCGCATGTTGCCTAAAGTAATTTGGGAACTACCCCAATTAGGCACTTTTAACTTACATGCATCTCTCCTACCTCAGTACCGCGGAGCTGCACCCATACATTGGTCCATAATAAATGGTGAGAAAGTATCTGGACTTACAACCTTTTTAATTGATGATAAAATTGATACGGGGGCCATTTTACTTCAAAAAAAGCTGGATATATTACCTGAAGACACCATGGGCATATTAAGCGAACGTATGCAAGCTCACGCTGGCGAACTGATAATTGCTACCCTTGATGGCTTGGCGACGGGAAGCCTCAAGCCCATTCCTCAAAAAGACATAGAAATCAAGGCAGCGCCAAAGTTAAGAAGAGAGAATACCCAAATTGACTGGTATCAGCCGGGGCAACGCATCGTGCAATTTATCCGTGGTTTAAATCCCTTTCCAACGGCGTGGACCCTAATGGAAAATAACGGGAAAACCATGCAAGTAAAGATCCATGGCGCACAATTTGTTAAAGAAATGCCCAAGGAAAAACCTGGACATCTTACAGTTGAAAACAAGCAGCTTTCTGTAAGTGTTACGGACGGCAATATTTATATAAATAAGCTGCAATTACCCAACAAAAAAAGCATGGAAACGACTGCATTACTCAACGGGTTTCAGTTTCCCACAACAGCTCGTTTTATATCATGATTGGGAAATTACTTATTGCCCATCCATCTCTTCTAGGAGACCCCGCTTTTGGCAGAAGCGTAATTCTTATGGCAGATCACAATGAAGAAAGTTCGTTGGGTTTTGTGGTAAACCAACCCACCCATTACAGTTTAAATGAATTGATCCCTGAGTTAACCATAGACTTGCCTATTTATCAAGGAGGCCCCGTAGACACCGATAGCTTGTTTTACATCCATACCCTGAAAGATTTACCCAATACACAAGCCATTGGAAATAAGCTGTTTTTGGGGGGTGACCTGGCGGCACTTCAAGAAGCAATAATAAATAAAAAAATAACTGCTAATCAACTTCGGTTTTTTTTGGGATATAGCGGTTGGGGCAAAGGCCAGCTGCGACAGGAATACAATGAAAAAAGCTGGCTATTGATTAAAAACAACTATAATATTTTTGAGAACGAGGAGCAGTTATGGGGAAGCATCATGCGCGACATGGGTGGTGAATTCGCCTTATACGCTAGTGCACCTAAGCACCCTGGCTTGAATTAACCCCATCAAAAAGTCCTTGTTGAAGTTTTAGAGTAATGGACTTTTCATACGTTGTCCTACGATAACTACTGACAGGTTGAATTCCAACAATTGCATTGGTCATGAAGAGTTCTTGCACACGCTGTAAATCAAAAGGCGAAATGGGTTCTTCCACACAAGAAATTTCTAATTTTTTAGCAATCCGTATGATTTGCTTGCGCATAATGCCATCCAAACATCCAGAAGTTATGGGTGGTGTACGAAGTTTTCCATCTTCTACAATAAAAAGATTACCGTTGAGAAATTCAACAACTTCCTTTTCATCATTAACCAATATACCGTTATCAAAGCCTTGTTCTTGCATAAAAATACTACCGATTACTTGAAGTGCTTTATTGTTAGATTTAAGGTTTGATAACATACTTTTTTGCAAATAGTAGTCGTTAAACAACTCAACTTTATATGTGTCAGCAGCCAAGTAATATTCCGAGTCGAGCGGTTTGGCTTCTATAACATAACCCACTTCTCTGGTGTTTGGCAAATAAGTACCCCCATCTTTTCGATAAACGGTCAAGCGAATACGCCATGCCGCTGCTGTTTCGCTTTGGGCTTGTATCACACGCAAACACTCTTGCTCCAAAAACTCAGGAGTAAAAGTCATCGGTATGTCCATGCGAAAAATACGCATAGCTGCCATAAGCCTAAAATAATGGTCCTCCCAAAAATGAATATGGTTTTGGCTATAGCGCAAGGTTTCAAAGACTGCATCTCCAAAAAGTAAACCGCGATTGTGTACTGTAAAAACAGGCGACTGAGGTGTAGTAAGCGCGCCATTATGGTTTATCATATTATGAAGAACCTAAAACTTGTTTTAAATCACCTATTTGGCTTTCCCAAAGCATTTTGGACTCTTCAACTTCATCTTCGTCGGCGAAATCCGTAACCACCACAGAAACGTCTTTGGTGATTTCATCTACCACGATGCGCATTTCAAAGTAACAATCGTCCTGATCCTCATCGCCGTTTAACCAGCGAAAGCGAACAAATTCATTTGCCTTTTTTTTGAGAAGGAGTGCCTCTTCTTCAGAGTCATCCCAAAAAAAGGTATATTTTTCTGTTCGTGCATTGACATTATCCGCAAACCATTCTGAAAGACCAGAGGGGGTATGCATGTACTGATAGAGTAGTTGTGGGGAGGCTTGAATAACAAATTCAATCTCGAATTGTATTTTTGACATAAGCAATAAAACGTCCAATATATAGATTTATGATGACCTTTAAAAGAAATGGTTGAAAAACCAAGATAAAATGGAAAAACAAATTGTTATATTTGCGCCGTTTTGGCGAGGTAGCTCAGCCGGTTAGAGCGTCGGATTCATAACCCGGAGGTCGGGAGTTCAAGTCTCCCTCTCGCTACTAAAACCCTCTTTATGAGGGTTTTTTTTTGGATTTTGGTTAAGTCAATACCCGTGAGACAACCCCAAAAGCAAAACAAGCACTATCTCGGGCTCTTAAACGGAAGCAACGCTCATTAAACTTAAAGATTAGTTAAAACTTTTTTACATTTATTGGGTATATCTTTTAAAGATGCGTCTTGCAGCAGGAAAACCACATCATTGATCAACTTAAAAACAAGCAGTATGACAGGGCAGTTAGTGCCATTTCAGAACTTTATCACGAGATGCTCTATTGGCACATACGCAAACTTGTCAGGAAGCATCAAGATGCCGACGATGTGCTTCAAAATACCTATATCAGAATCTTTAAGGGATTAAAATCTTTTGGATTTCGAAGTAGTGTTAAAACCTGGTGTTTTCGAATTGCGTATAACGAGTCTATGAGGTTACTCCAAAAGCAACAGAAATTAGAATACACCAACGGCGAAGGGGATTTAAAAGGTCATCTAAACAAGCTCACTGCTGATCCCTATTTTGATCTAGATGCGGTAAGCTATGCCTTTCAAGAATCTTTGATTAAACTCTCTGAAAAGCAACAACGCATTTTTCAAATGAAATATTTTGACGAACTCACCTTTGATGAAATCGCTGAAATCACAACATGGAATAAAAACTCCATAAAAACAGCATTCTATGCTGCCAAAGAAAAAATTATAATTCATGTAAAAGCAACCGTATGAATCCGAAACATATACATAAAGAACAACTGGGCTACGAAGTGCCCGAGGGCTATTT
>JBDQNA010000023.1:0-10832 GCA_040261965.1 Flavobacteriaceae bacterium | reverse complement strand
TTTGTTGTCAACAGTTGAGGTTAGAATTATCAAAAAAATTGTCCCGAGCACACACACTACACCAGACCCCCTGACAATAAACAAGCATTTAAGCGACATGGTAGATGCTGGCGTTACGCATTGTTTTATGGAAGTGTCTTCACATGGTATAGACCAAGAGCGAATAGCCGACCTTCACTTTTCTGGAGGTGTATTTACCAATCTTTCTCACGATCATTTGGATTATCACAGTGATTTTAAATCTTATCGAGATACCAAAAAAATATTTTTTGACGGACTTGCTCCTACGGCTTTTGCGCTTTCCAATGCCGATGATAAAAATGGGCGTTATATGCTGCAAAACACAAAAGCCTCTAAATATTTCTTTGGCTTAAAGTCAGTTGCTGATTTTCATGTCAAAATATTAGAAAAAGATTTTTCGGGCATGCTGCTTAAGCTTCAGCACAACGAGGTATGGACTCCTTTGGTTGGTGCATTCAATGCATCAAACTTTATTTGTGTTTATGCTATAGCTGAATTGCTTGACGTTGAGCAAAGTGATTTTCTACCCGTCTTAAGTACGTTAAAAGGGGCCGCAGGAAGGTTTCAAATGGTGCATACTAAGAGCAACATTACTGCCATTGTCGATTATGCCCACACTCCTGATGCTTTAGTGCAAGTATTGGACACTATAACTACGTTGCGCACACGAAACGAAAAGCTAATCACGGTTGTGGGCTGTGGAGGTAATAGAGATAAAGCCAAAAGACCACTTATAGCTAAGACGGCTGTTGCCAAAAGCGACATGACTATTTTCACTTCTGATAATCCACGAAACGAAGATCCAAACGATATTATCAATGATATGCTCGTAGGGGTTCCAGTGGAGTCCAACCAAAAGCATTTAACCGTCTTAAACCGTGCTCAAGCCATAAAGACAGCATGTGCCATGGCAAAAGATCAAGACATCATTTTAGTCGCTGGAAAGGGACACGAAACCTATCAAGATCAAAACGGAGAACGCCTTCCTTTTGATGATACGCAAGAGCTAACACGTAACCTTCAATCTAAAAGATAATGTTGTACTATTTGTTTGATTATTTAGAGCGCGCCTATCAGTTTCCAGGAGCATCATTATTTGCCTACCTCTCCTTTAGGTCAGCAATAGCCATAATATTTTCATTGTTGGTAACGGCTGTGCTGGGAAAACGCATCATTGCAGTGTTGCAACACTATCAAATGGGTGAAAGCATTCGCGATTTAGGACTAGCAGGTCAAAAAGAAAAGGCGGGTACCCCTACCATGGGTGGTTTGATGATCATTTTCGGTACACTTATCCCTGTTTTACTACTCACAAAACTTGATAATATCTACATCATACTACTAATAGTTACCACCGTATGGATGGGAATTATTGGTTTAGCTGATGACTACCTTAAGATAAAGCGAAAAGACAAAGAAGGTTTAAAAGGACGCTTTAAGATTGTGGGACAAGTTACACTTGGATTGATTGTAGGGGCTACTTTATACTTTCATCCTGGTGTTACCATTAAGCAACAAACCTTTGACGGTGAAAGCTTTTTGCAAGAAGAAAAATCTACAAAAACAACCATTCCGCTGCTGAAAAATAACGAGTTTGACTACAGTGATGTTATCTCATGGGCAGGAGATGGCGCAAAAGACTACGCTTGGCTGATTTTTATTCCAGCAGTAATTTTTATAGTAACTGCTGTGTCCAATGGGGCAAACCTTACGGATGGAATAGATGGCCTTGCAGCAGGTACGGCTTCTATCGCGGTGCTCACCCTTGGGCTTTTTGCTTGGGTTTCGGGGAATATTATTTTTGCCGACTACCTCAACGTCATGTACATTCCTGAAGTAAGTGAGGTTGTGGTATTTGTGGCAGCCTTTGTGGGAGCGCTCGTTGGATTTTTGTGGTACAATACATTCCCTGCTCAAGTATTTATGGGCGACACCGGTAGCTTGACCATAGGAGGTGTTATCGCCGTATTGGCACTTATTGTTCGCAAAGAATTGCTTATTCCTGTCTTGTGTGGGGTCTTTTTGATTGAAAATCTTTCTGTGATACTTCAAGTATCCTACTTCAAATACACCAAAAAAAGGCAAGGTGTTGGTATGCGCATCTTTAAGATGGCTCCGCTGCATCACCATTATCAAAAACTTGGATATCACGAAAGTAAAATCGTGAGTCGCTTCTGGATTATTGCCATTATGTTGGCCATTATTAGCCTAGTAACCCTCAAAATCAGATAATGAAAAAACTAGTCGTACTTGGCGGTGGAGAGAGTGGGATTGGGGCTGCAGCCTTGGCAAAACACAACAATTGGGATGTTTTTGTTTCTGATGCTGGTATGCTTACTGCTGCGGCTAAGAAAACATTTGAAACTATTGGTGTTCGCTTTGAAGAAGGCGGCCATAATATGCGCGAAATTCTCAAGGCCGAACTTGTGGTTAAAAGTCCGGGCATTCCCAATACAGTTGCTGTAATTAAGGACATAGAAGCTGCTGATATCCCAATGGTTTCTGAAATTGAATTTGCGAGTAGCTACACAGATGCCACTCTAATTGGTATTACAGGGAGCAATGGCAAAACAACCACAGCAATGCTCACGCATCACTTGCTTTCTGATAGCGGAATTGATGCTGGCTTGGCTGGGAATATTGGCAACAGTTTTGCTCAAGCACTTTTGCAAGACAAGCACGACGTTTATGTTTTGGAAATAAGCAGTTTTCAGCTTGAGCATATCAAAAAATTCCACCCTCATATTGCGGTCATTACAAATTTAAGTCCAGATCACTTGGATCGTTATGAAAACTCTTTTAAAGACTACTGCGCTACCAAGTTTAATATCACAAAAAATCAGACAGAAGAAGATCATTTCCTCTATGAGGCAGATGATGAAAATATTACTACGGGTATCGCTCAATTTAATATTAAAGCTCAGCAGTACCCTTATAATAACGCTAACAACAACGCTATGTTTACAATTGACAACCCTTCTTTGCTTGGCCGGCACAATGCCAAAAATGCCATGGCTGCAGCCACCATTGCGCAATTATTCCAATTGAGTAATCAAGATATTCAGGCTAGTCTTCAAACCTTTCAAGGTGCAGCCCACCGTTTGGAGCATGTGGTGAACATCCTCAATGTAGCCTATATCAATGATTCAAAAGCAACCAATGTCAATGCTACTTTTTATGCGCTTCAAAGCATGTCCAAACCAACCATCTGGATTGTTGGAGGTGTTGACAAGGGCAATGACTACTCAAGCCTGTTGCCATTGGTACATGAAAAAGTAAAAGCCATTATTTGTTTGGGCGTGGACAACCAGAAAATAATTGACATTTTCTCCCCTGTGGTTAAGGTACTTGTAGAGGCAAAAAACATGAATGATGCTGTCAAGGCTTCTTACGACTTGTCTAGCCATGGAGATGCGGTCTTGTTGTCGCCTGCCTGCGCAAGCTTTGACTTATTTGAAAACTATGAAGACAGAGGAAATCAATTTAAAGGAGCAGTAAGAAAATTATAAACGTGAAAATCAGTCAGTACTTATTGGGAGATAAATCTATTTGGGGAATAGTGGTGTTGCTATCTATTTTTTCTTTTCTTCCTGTATATAGCGCAAGTTCAAACTTGGTCTATGTAGTGGGGTCTGGCTCTGTATTTGGATATTTATTAAAGCATGTTGCTATTGTATGTGTGGGCTGGGTCATCATGTATGCCGTTCACCTTATTCCATTTAAATATTTTTCTGGTTTGGCTAAATTGGGTATTCCCGTAGTAGTTGTTTTGTTGCTACTCACTGCTTTTCAAGGTACTACCATAGACGGTGCTAATGCTAGCCGGTGGCTTAACATTCCAGTTATAGGCATGTCGTTCCAGACTTCCACCTTAGCCATGGTGGTTTTATTGGCTTATGCAGCAGATTATTTTGCCAATAAAAAAGAAGAAAAAATTGGATTTACTGAAAGCTTTTTGCCTTTTTGGGTTCCAGTTTTGCTGGTTGTTGGGTTGATTTTACCTGCAAACCTCTCAACTGCCTTACTGATATTGTTTATGGTAACGGTTGTGGCATTTTTAGGAGGCTATCCTTTAAAATATCTGACCGCGTTGCTTGGAGCTGCCATTCTTTTCTTGACACTCTTTATTCTTCTTGCAAAAGCTTATCCAGATGCATTTCCAAACCGCGTAGATACGTGGATGAGTCGTGTGGAGAGTTTTACGGGTCAAGGGGATGACAATACCGACTATCAAATTGAACGTGCCAAAGCAGCGGTAGCTGTTGGTGGTTATGTAGGCATTGGCGCAGGAAAGAGTATGATGAAGAATGCACTACCACAGAGCACTTCCGATTTTATCTATGCCATCATTGCGGAAGAATATGGGATGCTAGGTGCCATATCCTTGTTGTTCTTATTTATGTTGTTACTGTTCCGAATTCTTATTAATGCAAACAAATCTGAAAGCTTCTTTGGTAAGCTGCTTATCTTGGCTATGGGATTGCCCATAGTCACACAAGCCTTTATCAATATGGGCGTGGCTGTAGCATTACTCCCTGTTACGGGGCAGCCTTTGCCACTCATAAGTAGTGGTGGTACCTCTTTGTGGATGACCTTTTTGGCGCTTGGCGTTGTTTTAAGCGTAAGTGCAAACCAGCCCACGACTACAAACGCGAATATGTCTAACCCTTTAGCAGATTTAAGTCATGAAGCCTAGATTGATTATCTCTGGTGGTGGAACAGGGGGGCATATTTTCCCAGCCTTGGCTATTGCAGATGCCTTTAAAGCGCAATACCCGCAAGCAGCTATATTGTTCGTTGGGGCAAGCAACCGCATGGAAATGCGACGTGTTCCTAAGGCAGGTTATAAAATCAAAGGATTGTGGATCTCTGGATTTGACAGACAAAACATGCTGCGGAATATCTTATTTCCCATAAAGCTCGTATGGAGTTTACTACAGTCTTTGGTGATTGTTTTGCGTTTCCGTCCCTCTGTAGTTGTAGGTACAGGTGGCTTTGCTAGTGGACCTTTGCTTTTTGTGGCTTCCTTGTTTAAAACACCTTTGCTAATTCAAGAGCAAAATGCATTTCCGGGCATTACAAACAAACAGCTCGCCTCACGTGTCGATGTTATTTGTTTGGGAAGTGAGGCTGCAAGTAAGTATTTTCCTAAAAATAAAATTGTGGTGACGGGAAATCCCGTTAGAGCTGCCTTAAAACAAAACCTAAGTAAGGCCGCTGCTGCTGAAATTCTGGGTGTTGCAGCAGACCAACAAACCCTCTTGGTGTTGGGTGGAAGTTTGGGCGCAAGAAGAATAAACCAACTCGTCCATCAACATTTGGATGATATGCAACAACACAATATTCAGCTTATATGGCAATGTGGACATTTGTATGCCGAAGAGTATCAACGCTATGCATCAGCTAACATTCATGTGATGCCCTTTATTGATAATATGTCTGCGGCTTATGCTCTGGCAGATATAGTGGTGTCCAGGGCAGGGGCATTGGCCATTTCTGAACTCTGCCTGATGGGCAAACCAACCATCTTTATTCCTTCGCCAAATGTTGCTGAAAATCATCAAGAAAAAAATGCGCAAGCTTTAGCCGATAAAGAGGCGGCCCTGTTGGTCGCCGAGCGTGATGCAGATACACTGTTTTGGAAAGGACTTAGGTCTTTGATTACGGATGCGTCTTTAGGTGCTAAACTTGGCAAAAACATCAAAGGTTTTGCACATCCAGCTGCAACTAAAGAAATTATGAATAGGCTAACCAAACTTCTTACCTATGAATAAAACAGCGCTATTTTTTGTGGGTATTGGGGGCATAGGAATGTCTGGAGTGGCGCAGTACTTCTTGTCCCAAGGACATGCTGTTGCGGGCTATGATCGTGTGCTCACACCACTTACACAAAGGCTAGTATCTCTAGGTGCGCATATTAGTGATGTGGATGCGCCAACTGCTATTCCAACATTGTTTAGAGACCCCAAAAACACAAAGGTTGTTTACACCCCGGCTATCCCTGCTAATTCGCCATTGCTCACATATTTTAAGGAGAAAGGTTTTGTGCTAGAAAAACGAGCAGCAGTGATCGGTGAGATTAGCCACACCATGCCTTGCTTGGCAGTGGCAGGTACTCATGGAAAAACAACAACTTCTGCATTGCTTACGCATTTGCTACGCTCATGTGGTAAAAAGATTACGGCGTTTTTAGGAGGCATTGCAGCCAATATTGATAGCAATTTCTTACTTGAAGGCGATGATTTTATGGTGGTGGAAGCCGATGAATTTGATAGATCTTTTATGCATTTGAACCCCACAGCCTTAGCCTTGACTTCAATGGATGCGGATCATTTGGATGTTTATGGTACTCCAAGCGAAGTATCCAAAACCTTTGATGATTTCGCGCAGAAAGTATCTGCTGAAAAGCGCTTTATTGCCAATGGCTTAGGCGTAAAAGGCAATACTTTTGGAATAGAGGCAGGAACACACAGGGTACATAATTTGCGCATAGCCGAAGGCAGCTATGTATTTGATTTTGCTACACCAAGAGTTGGTATGTCTAACATTACCTTGTCCTATCCGGGAGCGCACAATGTAATGAATGCAGCTGCTGCATTGGCATTGGCATTAGAGGCGGGTTGTGAACCCACCCAACTCAAATTGGGACTATCAACGTTTAAAGGGGTTGATCGCAGGTTTAGTATTAGGCTAACTACACCTAAAGTAGTGGTTGATGATTACGCTCACCACCCAACAGAAATAAATGCCGTGGTCGATGCGCTCGAAGCCTTTTATCCCGATCAAATCAAGCTAGGTGTGTTCCAGCCGCATTTGTTTTCGCGCACACGAGACTTCGCAGCAGGGTTTAAACAGGCCCTTGCACGCTTTGATCAGGTGTTGCTTTTGGACATTTACCCTGCTCGCGAACTGCCGATGGAGGGTATTACAAGTGCATTATTGATAGATGCTGATCATGATGCAACCCAGTTAGTAGACAAGGGAATGCTGCCAGAAATGATAGCGAAATCTTTGGCTAAGGTTGTCGCCATCATGGGCGCTGGAGACATTGCTTTTGAAGTGCCAGCAGTCATGCAAATACTTAAAAACCAACAGGATGCATAAGATGATTATTTCCATATCGTTGTTTGTGCTTACGGTTATTCTTGGCGTAGTTATGCACCAGCGCAATCAAAAACGCGCAGTGACCTTGCAGTATGTTTCTTGGGAAGATGACCGTCCAATTTGGATACCAAAAGACTCCGTTAATAAATTGTTGACACTTGCTTTAAGCGATAGTGTGTCTGCTTTTAAAAGTGGTCTAAATTTGAGAAACATTGAACAAACACTTAACCAAAACGCTTGGGTTGAAGATGCCCAGAGCTATGTTTCCGTAGATGGAGGTGTAGGCGTTCACGTTACAACCAAAATACCAATAGTGCGCATACAAAGTGATAGTAGTTATTATGTAGATAATCGCGGAGAACCATTCCCCTTGTCTGCCTTCAAATCAGTTCAAGTACCGTTTGTTTACGGTAACCCCACTGTGGAGCAACGCCATGCGCTAGTTGATGTAGTTCGACAAATGTCAATAGACCCCTTTATGTCTGACCACATTGTTGCTTATGAGTGGATGTCCGAGGGCTTAATTGTTGAGCCTCGTCACCAGGGGTATTCCATTGTTCTCGGCACACCCGATCAACTGCATGACAAAATTAAAAATTACAAGGCATTCTATGCAAAAATGCAGGATAGCACAGTGTTAAAAACTTATAAAACAGTAAATCTTTCGTTTCACGGACAAGTAGTTTGTTCAAAATAATTTAATATGGAACAAGAACAATTAGCAGTCGGATTAGATATTGGAACCACTAAAATAGTGGCCATGTTAGGCACCAAAAACGAGTACGGAAAACTCGAGATAGTTGGGGTCGGAAAATCTAAAAGTCAAGGCGTACACCGAGGTGTCGTAAATAACATAACCCAGACCATTCAATCCATACAGGCGGCTGCGCAAGAAGCAGAAGCTATTTCTGGCAAGAAAATTACCAGTGTAGTAGTGGGAATTGCAGGGCAACATATTCGCAGTTTGCACCACAGCGATTACATCACCCGTACGAATGCGGATGAGGTAATTGATGAGGCAGATATAGAACGGTTGAAGAATCAGGTTTTTAAACTTGTTATGCTTCCTGGCGAGGAGATTATTCACGTACTTCCACAAGAGTACAAGGTGGATGGACAGGCCGAAATCAAAGAACCCATTGGTATGTATGGCGGTAGGTTAGAGGCCAACTTTCACGTTGTAGTAGGTCAAGTATCTTCCATTCGCAATATTGCTCGGTGTGTAAAGTCTGCAGGACTCGATTTTGGTGGTATTACACTGGAGCCATTGGCTTCGGCAGATGCGGTATTAAGTCAAGAAGAAAAAGAAGCTGGTGTTGCTCTGATTGACATTGGTGGAGGTACTACGGATTTGGCCATATTTAAAGATGGGATTATTCGGCACACTGCTGTTATTCCGTTTGGTGGAAATGTCATAACAGAAGATATAAAAGAGGGCTGTTCTATTATTGAAAAACAGGCGGAGCTGCTCAAGATTAAGTTTGGGTCCGCATGGCCAGGCGAAAATAAAGACAATGAGATTGTTTCTATCCCTGGATTACGCGGCAGAGATCCCAAAGAAATCACACTCAAAAATTTGTCTAAAATTATTCATGCCCGTGTTACAGAAATAATTGAGCAGGTCTATGCTGAAATCAAGAATTATGGACACGAGGAGCAGAAGAAGAAACTAATAGCGGGCATTGTCCTCACTGGTGGTGGAAGTCAACTCAAACACCTCAAGCAATTGGTGGAATATATTACGGGTATGGATACGCGTATTGGCTATCCAAACGAACATTTGGCAGGTGATACAGACAAAGCAACTGCAAGTCCGCTTTTTGCAACAGCAGTTGGATTGGTTATGAATGCCGCAGAAACGCAATTGGCACCTCTTGATGCGGAGGCTAGCACAACAACAGACGAAACCGACGCTGGAGACGAAAATCCCACCGAGAAACCTCAAAAGCGAACGTCAGTTATTGATCGATTTACAGAAAGATTAAAAATATTTTTAGAAAGCGCAGAATAAACTTTTATCTATGGAAACATTTGACAACATAACATTCGATTTACCTAAGAACAGGAGCAATGTCATTAAGGTAATAGGCGTTGGCGGCGGCGGCAGCAATGCCCTCAACTATATGTATAAACAAGGAATCAACGGTGTTGATTTTGTGGTGTGCAATACTGATGCACAGGCACTTGAGAATAGCCCGATTCCCAACAAGGTTCAGCTGGGAGTTTCACTAACTGAAGGGCTTGGCGCTGGTGCCGATCCTGAGGTAGGAGCACAGTCTGCTGTTGAAAGCTTGGATCAAATTTCAGATATGCTTAGCGTAAACACTAAGATGATTTTTATCACTGCCGGAATGGGTGGTGGTACGGGTACTGGTGCAGCACCTGTAATTGCAAAGCTAGCACAAGAGTTGGGTGTGCTGACCGTTGGCATCGTGACCATGCCTTTTCAATTTGAAGGAAAGCTTCGCAACGAGCAAGCCCAACAAGGGTTAAATAACTTGCGCAAACACGTCGACTCACTTATTGTGATCAACAATAACAAACTGCGCGAGGTTTATGGCGATTTGGGCTTTAAGCAAGGGTTTGCCAAGGCCGATGAGGTACTAGCAAATGCGTCTAGGGGGATAGCAGAAGTAATTACCAACCACTACACACAAAACATTGACCTTAGAGACGCTAAAACCGTTTTAGCAAATAGTGGAACAGCCATTATGGGCTCTGGAGTTGCTTCTGGCAGTCAACGCGCAAACGAGGCTATCGTGCAAGCACTGGACTCTCCACTACTAAACGACAACAAAATATTGGGTGCTAAAAATGTATTGCTTCTTATTGTTTCTGGCAGTGATGAGGTGACCATTGATGAGATTAGCGCTATAAATGAATACATTCAAAAAGAGGCGGGTAATAGCACCAATATTATTATGGGTATAGGCGAAGATGAAACCCTTGATAACGCCATTTCGGTTACCATCATAGCCACTGGTTTTGCCTTAGATATGCAGCAAGAGATTGTACATGCAGATCCACAAAAAATCATTCATTCGCTTGGTGATGAACAGAAAGTAACCCATGATTTGTCTATAGGGCAAATTCCATTATTTGAAACTGAGGCAATGCGTGAAGCACCACCTGCTTCTGAAGCAGGTGAAAGCATCACACCAACCACAGCATTGTTGCGTGATTTGGATGTTTCATTTGAAGAAGTAACGGCGCCTGTTGAAGCTGCTGCATCACAACCTACTCCGTTCACCATTCATGATGTGACACCGGCGGTTAATGAGATTGAGGTTGTTGATGCGGAAGAAGTTGTGCCAGCACCTGAAGTAGTATCACCAATCGATCAGCCTTTGGAAGCAGCGGATGTTTCACAAGAAAATGAGCCTGCTGTTTTGTTTCATTTGGATGCCGAAGAGCCAGTGCCACAAGCGATAAGTGCTAAGGAAGAGGTGACGCGTTTTGTTTTGGAAATGGAAGAGGAACCAGTACCAAAACCTGAGATGCGCAAGCCTACATCAACCCCAAAAGAGACACCTGTAACGGAAGAAAAACCCTTTTCCCCTGTAGACGGCACCATAGCCGAGGGCTTGGCTAGCAGGACAGCGGAACGTAAGGAAAAACTTAAGCAATTTAACTATCGCTTTAACCAAAATACTAGGGTTGAGGACTTGGAGCGTGAGCCTGCTTATAAGCGTCAAGAAGTTGAATTG
>JBDQNA010000042.1:0-8802 GCA_040261965.1 Flavobacteriaceae bacterium | reverse complement strand
CCAGGAATACTAAAAAAAGCAAAGGTTTTTTGCAGCCAAACAACAAGAATGGCCAGCAATAACCCAATCCCGCTGCCCAAACCGCTAAGTAACAAGCCTTGTGAAAAAAACACCCTCCGCAGCGATGGTACTGTTGCGCCCAGTTGGTGCAATGTTTTTAGATTACTTTTCTTTTCTAAAAGCGTCATGATGATGGCCCCCACTACATTAAATAGCGCAATAAGCACGACCAAAGTTAGTATTGCGATCACGGCAACACGCTCCGTTTGCAGCATTTTATACAGCGCAGGGTTCAACTCGGCTTTGGTTTTGATATCGTAAGCAGTACCTAAAATTTCTTTTAGGTCTTGTTGCACGGTACGTTCTTCAGCGCCATCATTAAGCTTTACATACAATGCATTGGCGTAGTTTTCATCAGCGCGTAAAATTTGCCTAACCATAGCAATAGGGGCATAAGCCGTGTTTTCGTCTATGGAGGCCCCAATTTGAAAAACGCCTCTTACAACAGCAGATTGTGCACTAAAAGGCTGTTGGTTAAGCACTCCAGCACCCCGCTTGTTGGGTACAAGAAGCCTTATGCCTTCAGGGTGGTCGTAGGCAGCGCCGTCAAGCTGAGATAATACACCAATTCCTAACACCAACTCGTAAGCGTCAGGCTGTCCCCAGTCTCCGACCATCGTTTCGCCATCTATAACAGCAGAAAACAGGCTGTCTACTCCAATGATATTGGCAAAAGCGGTTCGATCTTCGAAACGCAACATCATCTCTTGCGATAGTGTCGTGGAAATTAAGACAACTTCGGGATGGTTCTGAACCCTCACAAATACATCCTTATTCATCTCAAACAGACCGCTTGTTGCAGAAGAAATGCGGATATCCGGATCAAATGCATGTGTAAACTGAAGTCCAAATTCACGAAGTCCACCAAAAACAGATAAAACCACAAAAAAAGCAAATACAGCAACACCAACAACAAAGGCAGCAAACCTACTGATGAGGGTAATAGCAACCTTTTTTCTAAGACCAAAGGTATAGCGCACAGCAAGGAGGCGGTTGAAGCGCATGTATTTATTTCAACGGGTTGTTTTTACGCTTCAACGAGTCTTCAATTGCATCGATATACTCTAATGAATCGTCAAGATAAAAGGCAAGGTTGGGGACTTTTCGTAAATCGTTCCGAAGGCGTTTGGCTAAGTCGTGCTTTAATACAGCCTTGTTTCCTTTTATCCCCTCAAGTGTTTCTTTGGCTTTGTTGGCTGGAAACACAGACAAGTAAACCTTTGCCAAGCTTAGGTCAACCGTAATGGCAACTTTTGAAACAGACAACACTAAGTTTTTAATCCCTTGTGTGCGTATGGCGCCCTGTAGTAAAGATGTAATTTCTTGTTGTAGCAGCGCATTAATTTTCTTCTGTCGTTGTGTTTCCATAATTCAAAAGTACTAATAACGTAGCCAAACCTGTATTTTTACGTATGGATTTTCCTATTCGAAAAATTGTACACATTGACATGGACGCTTTTTTTGCTTCTGTAGAACAATTGGACAACCCTGAATTGAGGGGAAAGCCCATAGCTGTTGGTGGCGGATCTGAGCGGGGTGTGGTGGCAGCAGCAAGTTACGAAGCACGTAAGTATGGCGTGCGCAGTGCCATGTCAGGTCGACAAGCAAAGAAGCTTTGTCCCGAACTGATTTTCGTTTCTTCTAACGGCGCCAGATATAGAGAGGTTTCGCAACAAATACGGGAGATATTTCACGAGTATACCGACTTGGTAGAGACCTTATCATTAGATGAGGCTTATTTGGATGTTACGCAAAATAAAAACGGAATGGCCTCTGCCACACAAATCGCGGAGGAAATTCGCGAAAAGATTGAGAAAAAAACAAAACTTACCGCCTCAGCAGGGATATCTATTAATAAGTTTTTGGCCAAGGTTGCGAGTGATTACAATAAGCCAAACGGCCAAAAAACCATTCCACCCGAAGAAGTCTTAAATTTTATGGAAGTTTTGGACATTAGAAAGTTTCACGGTATAGGAAAAGTGACTGCCGATAAAATGTATCGTCAAGGCATATATACGGGCGCAGATTTAAAGGCTCGTTCACTGGAAGACCTTAGAGCTCGATTTGGCAAGTCAGGGCAGTATTATTACAAGGTTGTACGAGGGATACACAGCAGTGAAGTAAAGCCTGTTCGCATAGCCAAGTCCGTTGGCGCAGAGCGTACCTTTACTAAGAATTTATCCAGTGAAATTTATATGGAGGAACGGTTAGAGGAAATAGTTAAAGCCCTTCAAAAGCGAATGGGCAAAAAAAAGGTTGCCGGCAAAACAGTTACCCTTAAAATCAAATATTCAGACTTTGTCATTCAAACAAGAAGTAAAACCCTTCCGTTTTATATCTCGGACCCAAGCTTGATTCTAGAGGAGGCAAAAAAACTGCTTTATCAAGAAACGCTTCAAGAATCTGTGCGTTTGTTGGGAATTTCTCTTTCTAATTTCAAATCAGAAAAAAAACAAGAACCAATCGAAGAGCAGTTAAAGCTTCGCTTCTAAGCCCTTGAAACACGAAGTGTGTTTACTTTACCGCGGTCTGCAAGTGGCATGGCAACCAAATTGATGATTAAATCACCTTCCTGAACATATCCTTTTTTCTTCGCAATTTCATTGACTTCTTTTACAGTGTCGTCTGTTGAGCCACAGCCTTCGTAAAGTCGCCCTTTAACACCCCAAAGCAAATTGAGCTGGGCAAGAATACGCGGATTTGAAGTAAACACCAAAACAGATGCGCTTGGTCGCCAAGCGGAGATTTGATAGGCCGTATATCCGCTATTGGTCAGCGTACAAATAGCTTTCGCCTCAATTTCATCGGCCATAGTAGCTGCGTGATAACAAACAGACTTGGTTACAAATCGGGCGTTCTTCTTTTTAGGCGCCTTGTGTGGCACTTGAATTAACGGAGAGTTTTCTACGCTCACTACAATGCGTCTCATCGTTTGAATTACTTCAACAGGGTATTTCCCTACTGAAGTTTCTCCCGACAGCATCACAGCATCTGCTCCATCCATTACAGAGTTTGCGACATCATTCACTTCTGCGCGTGTTGGTGTTAGGCCATCGATCATAGACTCCATCATTTGTGTGGCTACGATAACAGGAATGCGCGCCAACTTAGCATGTTGCACCAATTCTTTTTGAACGATAGGCACTTCTTCTGCGGGCACTTCTACCCCCAAATCTCCTCTAGCCACCATCAAAGCATTACTTGCTTTTACAATTTCTTTTATGTTAACAAGAGCCTCAGGTTTTTCAATTTTAGAAATAATTGGAATGTCGTACTTACCATGCTCTTGAATCAGCATTCTTAAATCTTCCACATCTTGTTTATGTCGTACAAAAGAGAGCGCAATCCAATCTACATCTTGCTTTATGGCAAAGATGGCATCTTCTATATCTTTTTTCGTGAGTGCGGGTAAAGAAATATTGGTATTAGGAAGGTTTACCCCCTTATTCGATTTTAATTCACCGCCTTGGATCACCCGTGCTTTAACCTGTGCTTTATTGTCTGTTTCAAGAACTTCAAAAATCAGCTTGCCATCGTCTAAAAGAACGCGCTCCCCAGCGCTGACGTCTTTTGGGAACTGTTTATAATTCATATAGATTGCATCTGCTGTTCCAAGCCCCACCTTATCCGTGGTGAACAGAACTTCTTGTCCTTCTTCAACAACAGTTCCTTCAGTCATTTTGCCTACTCGAAGCTTGGGCCCTTGTAAATCGGCAAGGATGGCCACATGAAAGCCAAGCGAAATATTGAGCTCGCGAATGATTTCTATTCGTTCCAAAACATCATTATGGTCTGCATGGGAAAAGTTTATCCGGAACACATTTACACCACTTTCCATCATAGCTTTTATGATTTCTCTCGAAGACGAAGCTGGGCCGAGTGTGGCTACAATTTTAGTTTTTTTAATTTTTTGCATGCTTAAAAGGTCAGTTTTTCTTTAATGTTTTTACGTTTTGTTGGCAGCAGGGAACACGACATAACACGACGTATTGCCTGTATTTTTTTTACGAGGTTATCTGTCATGCCATTGACACAAACCAAAAGATCCGTTTGAGATAAACCAGCAAATAAAAGACTTCGCTGTTCTGTTTCTTCAAACAACCCTATTTGCTCACTGGGCCTTGTTGAAACGATTTGATTTTCTACTACCCGCCAAGACTGTTGCATAACATCACAATCGTATTCATATACAGCAAAATGATCTGCGGAGTTTTCAGCCTTAAGGTCTTCTTTGCTTCTGACAAGTGATAGCCCCAATAGCCGATTTAGGTGAAAAACAAAAAGATAGGATGGCAATACGGTTGTTACGCAAAGGACATCTTGGTCGAGTGTTGTAGCCTCCAAGTAGAGAGTATGTGTTACCATATTATCAGCGAAGATAAGGACAAAAAAAAACAACACCTATCTAAATGCAGCTCTAATGTTTGTCTCGGATTGATATTATGTTGTTTTGAAACTTAAAAAAGGCGCGTTTTGCTACTTTTTCCATAGCTCTTTTTTTGTTTTTGGCCCTAGCTTTAGCAGTCGTTTTCCCATCGATTAAAAGGGTTGCTTTATAATGGTTTGCCGGTTCTGCCCCGTCGTCCAACTCAACTTCGAAAGCATATTTCATGCGTTTCTTTTGAAACCAATCTACCAATAAGCTTTTATAACTCAAGACCATATATTCAAGCTTGTCTAAATCCACAAAAGGGTGAATCATTTTATCGAATATAAACGATGAACAGCGTTCAAACCCTAGGTCTATATAAATAGCGCCCACCAACGCCTCAAACAGGTTTCCATGGACATGTAGGCTGTAGTTTTTTGTTGGTACGTTAGAAGACAAGTGATCTATAAGCCCTAGTTGCTCGCCTACCATGTTTAAGAAATCACGACGCACAATTTTTGAACGCATAAGCGTAAGGGACCCTTCGTTGTTTCGTGGCAAAGATTCAAATAGATGCGCAGCAACAATGGTGTTGAGCACGGCATCGCCTAAAAATTCAAGGCGGTCATAGTTTATTTTCTGACCATTTTCGCCTGTCTTTTCCATAGAGGCGTGCGTAAAAACACATTTATATAGCGATAAGTTAATAGGCGAAAAGCCAATTATGCTTTTTACAACTTGAAATAAAGGATCTTGTTTATTGGAGGAGCTCTTTCGCAAAAACCGCTGCAAACCCATATTAGTTCATCTTTTTGAACATAATACAAGCGTTGTGCCCGCCAAAGCCAAAGGTATTGCTCATGGCAACCGACACATCTCGTTGTTGTGCAGTATTGAAGGTGAAGTTAATTTTTGGGTCTATGTTTTCATCAGCCGTTTGGTAGTTGATGGTTGGGGGGACAATGCTGTGTTTGATGCTCAGAATAGAGGATATAGCCTCAACAACGCCAGCAGCACCCAACAGATGGCCTGTCATGGATTTTGTGGAGTTGATATTCATAGCATACAAATGTTCGCCAAAGACTTTTTTCAATGCTTTGGTTTCCGCAACATCTCCTAGAGGTGTAGAAGTTCCGTGCATATTAACGGCATTTACGTCAGCAACGGCAACACCCGCGTCTGCAATACAGTTTTCCATAACACTTGTAGCCCCAAGTCCTTCGGGGTGCGGAGCTGTTATGTGGTGTGCATCTGCAGAAAGACCACCACCAGCAACTTCAGCATATATGGTTGCTCCTCGAGCTTGTGCGTGCTCAAGGCTTTCTAAAACCAATGCTCCAGCGCCTTCGCCCATTACAAAACCATCACGGTCTTTGTCAAAAGGCCGAGAAGCTGTTTTTGGGTCATCATTTCGAACAGACAAGGCATGCATAGCATTAAAGCCTCCGATACTGGCTTTGGCAACGCCTGCTTCAGAGCCACCCGTAACCATGACGTCAGCGTAGCCCAAACGGATATAGTTTAAAGCATCTATAATAGCATTAGCAGAAGAAGCACAGGCAGAAACCGTAGCAAAGTTTGGCCCACGAAAGCCATACTTAATCGAAATCATACCAGGCGCAATGTCAGCAATCATCTTGGGTATAAAAAAAGGATTGAAACGGGGCGTACCGTTTCCGTCAGCGAAGTTTAGCACCTCGTTTTGAAAGGTTTCCAAACCGCCAATCCCAGAGCCCCAAATAACACCAACTCTAGCTTTGTCTACCTTTTCAAGGTCTAGGCCTGCGTCATGAACCGCTTCATCTGAAGCCACTAAAGCATATTGTGTAAAGCGGTCCATTTTACGGGCCTCCTTACGGTCAAAATGCTCCAAGGGATCAAAGCTTTTTATCTCACAAGCGAATTGTGTTTTAAACTTTGAAGCATCAAAATAGGTAATAGCTGCCGCTCCGCTGGTTCCAGACACAAGGCCGTTCCAGAACGCGTCTTTTGTATTTCCGATTGGGGTTAAAGCCCCAATCCCAGTAACGACAACTCGCCGCCTATGCATGAAAAATGATTATTTGCTTCCTTCTATATACTGAATAGCTTGACCAACAGTAGCAATGTTTTCTGCTTGGTCATCTGGAATTTGGATATCAAATTCCTTTTCGAACTCCATTATAAGTTCTACTGTATCTAAAGAGTCTGCGCCTAAGTCATTCGTAAAGCTAGCTTCGGTAACTACTTCATTTTCGTCAACGCCTAGTTTATCTACAATGATGGCTTTTACACGTGATGCAATATCAGACATAATTTTGGTTTTATTATTTCGGACAAAAATAGAAAAACTTTCACGCACACAAATGTTTTTTCTAAATAATACGCATTTTAAACTGTTGTAGCTAAGCGACTTTTATTGCGTAAGTTTGCAAAAAGGCATTCTATATTTTGAAAACAATAGTTGTTTTTGCTTCTGGTTCAGGCACTAATGCGGCAAAAATAATCACGTACTTCGACGCCATTACAACTGTTGAAGTAAAACGTATTTATTGCAACAACCCAAACGCCGGTGTAATTGATCGCGCTGCACGCCTTGGGGTGTCCATTAGGGTCTTCAATCGACTCGAATACCAAGCCGAAGTTTTAGAAGAGCTCTTAGCGGATAAGCCCAACCTTATTGTACTGGCAGGTTTTTTGTGGAAGATACCCAAAAGCTATATAGAAGCATTTCCTAACAAAATTATTAACATTCACCCCGCATTGCTGCCCAAATATGGCGGAAAGGGGATGTATGGGCAGCACGTTTTTGACGCAATTGTTTCCAATAATGAAGCAGAAACGGGCATCACCATTCACTATGTCAACGAACAGTATGACGAAGGTGCTGTTATTTTTCAAGCGAATACGGACGTGGATAAGACAGACACAGCAGCAGCAATAGCTGCCAAAACACATCAACTGGAGCACGCACACTTTGCCCCACAAATACATCAATTGCTAGACCAACAATGAAAGAAGTTCACCTTTATACAGATGGGGCTGCTCGAGGGAACCCAGGTCCTGGCGGATATGGGCTCATTTTAGAACTTCCAGGCACCAGCTATAAAAAAGAACACGCAGCAGGCTTTCTGTATACGACTAACAACCGCATGGAACTCATGGCGGTTATTGTTGGCTTGGAATTGTTAACGGAAGCGCCGGTTAAGATCACCGTTTTTACGGACTCCAAATACGTTTGTGACGCTGTTGAAAAAAAATGGATTTTTCGTTGGGAGAAGGAGGGATTTAAAAAGCAAAAAAACCAAGATTTGTGGAAACGTTTTCTAATCGTGTTTAGAAAGCATAAAGTACAGATTAAATGGATCAAAGGGCACAATCAACACCCGCAAAATGAAAGGTGCGATGCCCTTGCAGTAGCAGCATCCAAACAGCAAAACCAAAAAGAAGACACGGGATATAAACCACAAACCACATGAAAAACAATAAGCTCCTTATCGTAGGTACAATGGCATTTGATGAAATCATCACCCCCACACAGGCCTCAGGAAAAATTTTAGGTGGCGCAGGGACATATATTGGTTTGGCAGCGTCTTATGCAACTGCAGACATTGGAATTGTTTCTGTAATTGGCGACGACTTTACAAGTGAGTACACCTCTTTGCTTACGGATCGTGGGATAGATCTTTCGGGGGTAACGAGGGTTACTGGGCAAAAGTCTTTTTATTGGAAGGGCAAGTATCACGACAATATGAATAAGCGAGACACACTCGACACCCAGCTTAATGTACTGGCTGATTTTGATCCAGTTGTGCCCGCTCACTACAAAGATGCTTCTGTGGTAATGCTAGGCAATCTCGCCCCAAGTGTACAACATAGCGTGCTGAACCAACTTGAACCCAACCCTACTCGCGTGGTATTGCTAGACACCATGAATTTTTGGATGGACGTGGCATTGGATGAGTTGTTAGCGGTTATCAAGCAGGTCGACGTTATCACCATCAACGATGAAGAAGCCATGCAATTAAGCGGAGAGTCAAGCCTGGTTTCAGCCGCCAAAGGCATACACAAACTAGGGCCTGCCTATGTTATTATCAAGAAAGGAGAACACGGAGCCTTGCTGTTTTACAAAGACCAGCCCTTTTACGCACCAGCCCTCCCCTTACAACAAGTGATAGACCCAACGGGTGCAGGCGACAGTTTCGCAGGCGGATTATCAGGATACTTGGCTGCACAAGATCAGCTCACAGCAGCTGCGATCAAACAAGGAATTTTAAACGGCACGGCCGCAGCATCTCTTTGTGTAGGGGCTATGGGAACTGAAGGATTGGTCTCTGCCCAAAAAGAAGAATTTTTAGCGCAGCTTCAAGAGTTGGAGCGCCTACGAACAGTGT
>JBDQNA010000103.1:0-4189 GCA_040261965.1 Flavobacteriaceae bacterium | reverse complement strand
TGGTTGATCTTAGCAGGCTTACCCAACTCAAGCGTAACGATAGAAAAAAAGTTTTTGAAGTTGCACCATTGCCCTATCAAAAATCCAAAACCCAAGCCGAGGCAAATGCCCTAAAAGAATGGCTCTATGAACAACAGCCCTTGTACGATGGGCTGCTTTTTAATAAAGAAACAAATGTTATTCAAACCGCAGTGTACCTTAAAACCAACGTGGTTAACAGTGGGGCGCGACAGCGATTTGTAGACAACTTACTTGCAGATAACGTTGCCGCATTTGAAAAACAAACGGGGCTTGATGTTCGGGTTTCGGGTATGCCCTATATACGCACGCTGAACGCCAAAATGATATTGGACGAAATTGGCCTATTTGTGCTTATGGCTACCCTAGTCACCACGCTTATTTTCTTCTTTTTTTTCAGGTCCTACCGAGCTACGTTTATCTCCATGTCAATTGTGGTGATTGGCGTTATGTGGGCTTTTGGGATTATCGGGTTGTTGGGCTTTGAAATTACCGTACTTACAGCGCTTATCCCGCCCATCATCATTGTCATTGGCGTACCCAATTGTATTTTCCTAATCAATAAGTATCAAAACGAAATTAAGAAACATGGAAATCAGGCGCGTTCGCTTCAACGTGTTATCTCCAAAATTGGCAATGCCACCCTGATGACCAATATGACTACGGCATGTGGTTTTGCAACCTTTACGCTTACCAACAGTAGTTTATTGCGAGAGTTTGGTATCGTGGCTTCCATAAATATCATGATGATATTCTTGCTGTCATTATTGATGATTCCCATCATATACAGCTTTATGGCCATTCCAAATAAAAAACACTTGGAACACCTTAACAGGGTCTGGATGTCTGGTTTTGTAAAGTGGATGGAGCGTATTGTGAAACACCGTCGGGTTTCCGTTTATTTTATTTCAGTCCTTGCTTTGATGCTGAGTATTGTAGGTATCTACGAGATTCGATTGTCAGGAACTATCATTGACGACATGCCAAAAAAAGCGGACTTCTATCAAGACATTCGATTCTTTGAAACCCATTTCAAAGGGGTGATGCCCATCGAAATCATGATAGATACCAAGCGAGCAAATGGGGCAACACGCCTAAGTACGCTTAACCGAATGAATCGTCTAGAAAGTGATTTATTAGAAATCCCCGAGCTCTCAAATCCCGTTTCAGCTGTTTCAGTTGCGAAATATTTAAAGCAATCGTACTACAACGGCAACCCAAAGTATTTTCAACTGCCGACAAGACAACAAGACAATTTTATCAGAGCACACGCAAAAAACTTAAAAGGGGATGTGAATTTCCTAAAAAGTTTAGTAGACCCAACGGGGCAATTTGCACGAATGACCGTTATGCTCCAAGATGTTACGACAGCACGTATGGAGGCCATTGAATTAGAAGTCAAAAAAAGCATAGACAAGCATTTTGCTGCGGATCAATTTAGTGTTTCCGTCACTGGAAAAGCCTTGGGCTATCTCAAAGGGACACGCTTTTTAGTACGCAACTTGGTTGTTTCTTTGGGGCTGGCTATTTTATTAATTGCGTTGTTTATGGCGTATATGTTCCGTTCGTTCCGCATGATTCTAATTTCGCTACTGCCCAATGTTATTCCGCTAATTCTTACGGCTGGCATGATGGGCTTTTTGGGCATTGCCATAAAACCTTCGACCATTTTGGTTTTTAGCGTAGCCTTTGGCATATCGGTTGATGATACCATCCACTTTTTGGTGAAGTACCGCCAAGAGCTCAAAGCAACACGCTGGAATATTAAAAAATCGGTTTACAGCGCCCTACGAGAAACAGGCATAAGTATGTTCTACACTTCTATTGTATTGTTCTTTGGGTTTTCTGTATTTATGATTTCAAGCTATGGAGGTACAGTAGCACTGGGTGGCTTGGTTTCGGCTACATTGTTATTTGCCATGTTGGCCAACCTTATCCTATTGCCAGCATTGTTACTTTCACTCGAAAAGCAGATTGCGAACGAGAACATATTAAAAGAACCGAAATTTCAAATTTTGCCCGAGAAAGAAGCAGAATAATTGCCCTATATTTGTGGCTGTTTTAAAATGCTATATGGATATTCGCCAGCTTTTTTTAGGAGATCATCTCAACCAAGAGATATGTGTTCGAGGTTGGGTTCGCACCTTTCGTGCCAACCGGTTTATTGCACTTAATGATGGGTCTTGTCTGGCCAATATGCAATGTGTTGTGGATTTTGAACACATGTCAACAGTAGTATTGGCTGAAATAAATACAGGTGCAGCAGTTGAAGTTACGGGCACCTTGGTCGAAAGTCAGGGTAAGGGTCAAAAATTTGAGATCCAGGCTAGTAACGTAAGCGTCCTAGGCGTATCCAATCCAGATGAATATCCCATACAGCCCAAAAAACATTCACTTGAGTTTTTAAGAGAAAAAGCACATTTAAGAATACGTACCAATACTTTTGCTGCGGTCATGCGTGTGCGTGCGGCCCTATCGTTTGCCGTGCATCAATATTTTACCCAAAATGGCTTCTACCAAGTGCATACACCCATCATTACGGGAAGCGATGCTGAAGGTGCAGGGGAAATGTTTCGGGTAACCACAAAGGATCCAGGAGAAGCTGATGACAAGCCTGACTTTTTTGGTAAGGAAACCAATCTTACTGTTTCAGGTCAGCTTGAAGCAGAAACCTATGCTATGGGACTAGGAAAAGTATACACCTTTGGTCCTACTTTCCGCGCAGAAAATTCAAATACTTCTCGCCATTTGGCTGAATTTTGGATGATTGAACCTGAAGTGGCATTTAACGATTTGGATGATAATATGGATTTGGCTGAGGACTTTATTAAGTCCGTTTTGGCGTATGTGCTTGAAAACTGCAAAGAAGACCTGGGCTTTTTAGACCAGAGGTTTACACAAGAAGAAGCCAAAAAGTCACAAATAGAGCGCAGTCCAATGGGGCTTTTAGAAAGACTTCAGTTTGTTACCCAAAACGAATTTAAAAGAGTGTCTTATACCGAAGCCATAGATATTTTAAGAAATTCCAAACCCAACAAAAAGAAGAAATTCAAATATGCTGTAGACGGTTGGGGTATAGACTTACAAAGTGAGCACGAACGTTATTTGGTAGAGAAACACTTCACAAGCCCTGTGATCCTCTTTGACTATCCAGCAGACATAAAAGCCTTTTATATGCGCATGAACGAAGACGGTAAAACGGTTCGTGCTATGGATGTGCTTTTTCCAGGCGTCGGTGAAATGGTAGGTGGCTCGCAGCGTGAAGAACGTTTAGACAAACTTGTTGAGCGTATGAAGGCCATGGACATCGACGAAAAAGAACTTTGGTGGTATTTGGACTTGCGCCGTTTTGGAACTGCCGTACACGCTGGTTTTGGGCTTGGATTTGAACGCTTGGTGCTCTACGCAACTGGTATGTCTAACATCAGAGATGTGATTCCTTTTCCAAGAACTCCCTTAAATGCCGAGTTTTAGATAGCAATGCCTGGGTTTTTTGTACATTTAAATACCCAAACATAATTCATGCTAAAACAACATCTTCAATTTAAGCTTTCGCAAAAGCTATCGCCTCAACAAATTCAGCTTATGAAGCTGATACAACTGCCCATACAATCTTTTGAGCAGCAGGTACTACGCGAAATTGAAGAAAACCCTGCATTAGCCTCTGGAAAAGAAAAAGAAGATAATCAAGACGAGTTTAACAATTCAGAAGAAGATCGTGGTGATGTGATTGAGGCCGATGACATTGATATTGATGCCTATTTGAGCGACGATGAGATCCCAGAATATCGTCTTCGTAGCCAAAACTACAGTGCAGATGACGAAGACAAACATGTGCCCTATGCTGCAGGTATCAGTTTTCACCAACAGCTTATGGCGCAGCTAGACACCTTTACTTTAAATGAAGAAGAATACCGCATTGCGGCTTTTTTAGTGGGCAGTATTGATAACAGTGGCTATATCAGGCGTGAACTAATCGATATTGTTGATGACTTGGCATTTACCGAAAATATCTATACCAACGTAGAAGAGGTCCGAAAAATATTAAATGATGTACAGCAGTTAGATCCCCCTGGTGTGGGCGCACTTGATTTACAAGATTGCTTATTGATACAGCTAAACCGAAAAGCACATAGTACGGCGGTTGACCATGCCATTGTGCTAATTAAAG
>JBDQNA010000047.1:0-7996 GCA_040261965.1 Flavobacteriaceae bacterium | reverse complement strand
CTCGTAGCCCATTTCATAAATGGAATCGGGAATTACTTGATAGCCATACAGTTTTCCAGAACCGAATAGCTCTCTGAAAAAAGCAACAAGAATTAGCATAAAGCCATATCCAGCTGCATTACCAACGCCGTCTAAAAAAGATTTCCAAACACCGTTACCTAGAGCAAAAGCTTCCAGGCGTCCCATTACAATACAGTTGGTAATAATCAGTCCAATAAAGATGGAAAGTTGTTTACTCACATCATAGGCATAGGCACGCAATACTTGATCGACCAAGATTACCATGGAAGCAACTACCACTAGCTGAACAATTATTCGGATACGGTTTGGAATGGCATTTCGTAAAATAGAAACGATAACGTTGCTGGCTGCCATTACAGCAATAACAGAAAGTGTCATCACAACAGCAGGCTTTAGTTGTACGGTAATCGCCAAGGCGGAACAAATACCCAATACTTGAACCGTAATAGGGTTGTTATCGTCTAGCGGATCTTTTAACAAGCCACGGTTTTTCTTTGAAAAAAGCGGCTCACGCTCTTTGGCAACAAAGAAAATTGCGGGTTTTTTGGTTGATTTTGGTTTAGACATAATTAGTTGTTATACGCAAGGTCTGCGGGTGTTGCTTTTAGGTATGGCAAATAGTGTTGTAAGCGTTCGATAATCATATCGGAAACACCATCGCCCGTAATGGTTGCGCCAGAAATGGCATCAACCTCGTGGTCGTCTTTGTCTGTATCGTTGGGATCATTATTGGTTTTAGAAACGCTTATACCAACCAAATCTCCAGATATGTTGAATATTTTTTCACCAACAAAGCGATCCATAAACCACTGCTGTGTAATTTCTGCACCTAACCCTGCTGTTTCTCCTTTATGGTCAAATACCGCTCCTTTTATAGTGTTGCGATCTTCATCAAGGGCTACATATCCCCAGATGGCATCCCACAAGCCCGAACCTCGCAGGGGTACTATATAGTATGTGGCTTCATCAACAGATGCAACATACAATGGAAAGCGTTGTGTTTTAGCATCTTTCTTTACTTCGATTGCAAGTTTGATATCTGAGAAGGCGTCTACCGTTTCATCGATAGAGCCGTCATTTCTAAGGGCAAGTTGCTCGACAATATAGTTGTTAAACAATTTTTCAGCACCCTCTCTATCGGTTTCAATGCCAATAGTAGAAAGGATATTTTGCATTTTTTCTTTACGGACATTTTCCGACTGAAGGTCTTTAAGTGAACTGGCAGTAAAAGCCAACACTGATGCTACGACCAAAACCATGGCAGCTGCAAAACCAAAAGTATAAGCATTCGAGTCTCTGTTCATGTTGCTGGTGTTAATGTTGCGTTAAGACGTTTTCTGCGTCGTTTAATATTGCCCTCAACCAAATAGTGGTCAATAGTTGGCGCGAATACATTCATTAGTAAAATAGCCAACATTACTCCTTCTGGATAGGCTGGATTAAATACACGAATAAGGATACAGAAAACCCCAACGAGTAGACCGTAGATCCATTTTCCTTTGGTTGTTTGCGCTGCTGAAACTGGGTCTGTTGCCATAAATACCACACCAAAGGCAAAGCCACCAACAATCAGGTGGTTTGTCCAATCAAAAGACATAAGTGCGTTGGCACCCCAAAGATTAAATAGGAATGCTGTGACCGCTGCACCAAGTACACCACCCACCATAATACGCCAACTTCCAACACCCGTAAGTATTAGTATGGCCGCACCTACCAGCACCCATAGTGTGGAGGTCTCGGCGATTGACCCTGGGATAGCCCCAACAAACATATCAAACATGGAGTAGCTAACATCATTACCAGCGGCAAGACTACCTAATACTGTTTCACCCGAAATACCATCAACATTACTTGCTTCTGAAACCCATACTTTGTTGCCCGACATATAGGTAGGGTAAGCAAAGAATGCAAAAGCACGTGCGGTAAGTGCAGGGTTAAGAATATTCATTCCTGTACCTCCAAAAGCTTCTTTTGCGATAAACACCGCAAAAGCTACCGACAGACCTACCATCCAAAGGGGAATATCTACTGGCATAATCATAGGAACCAAAAGGCCTGTTACCAAATAACCCTCATTGACTTCGTGTCCCCGATAGACGGCGAAAGCAAATTCAATGGCCAAACCGACTCCGTAGGATACTGCAACCATGGGCATGATTTTTATCGCCCCATGTAACATCGCGTCCCAAAAAGTAAAGGCGAGTCCCGATTGAATAAAATATTGATAACCAGTATTGTACACTCCATAAATGAAGGCGGGCAACAAAGCAATAATAACTGTTACCATGGTGCGTTTCAAATCAACACCATCACGGATATGAGCTCCCTTTTGGGTAGTGTGGTTTGGAACAAATAAAAAGGTGTCAAATGCATTAACGGCAGGGGCAAAACGCTCCCACTTTTGGCCTTTACCAAAAGGTTTTTTAATTGCATCTATGCGTTGGCGTATAAAATTCATATATCTAGTTTAACCTACTTCTTTTATCATTAAATCAAGTGCATCACGAATAATAGCTTGGGCTTCAATTTTTGAGGTACTTGCATAATCTATCAAAGCAAAATCTTCTGGTGCTACTTCATAAATACCAAGACCCTCCATTTTTTCAATGTTCTGTACCATACACTCTTTGAGAAGCTGCATTGGAAATATATCCATGGGCAATACTTGCTCCATTTCGCCGGTGACAACCAAAGCGCGTTCTTCACCATTCATGTTGGTGTCTAGTGCGTATGTACGCTTAGGTAGCAGCCATGAAAGCGAAGTACGAGACATACTAAAAATCTTATTGCCAGCAAAAGGCAACCAACCAAACATTCGGTAGCGATTTCCTTCCGCCAAGACGGTAAGTGTGTTGTTGTAAAACCCGAGATTGCCATCGGCATGTGTTGCTACACCAGAAAGCGAATCACCATTAACAACCCGTATCTGGCCATCAGCATCAATACCAGCTTTTTTTAGAAGCGGTGCAACTGCGGCGCCAATACGTGATTTAAAATATGTTGGAGACTTCACTACTGGGCCAACTACAGCGACAATTTGCGAAGCATCAAAAACACCTGTTGAAAAGAAAGCACCAATGCGTGCCACATCAGCTGGACCAACAACCCAAACAGTTTCACCTGCATTGACTGGGTCAATATGATGTATTTGAACCCCTACATTGCCAGCAGGGTGTGGCCCTTTGAAACGGTGCACTTCTGCATTAGAAACCTCATTAAAAAAAGATACTGAAGAAGCATCAACAGAAAGGTGGACTTTAGGAGCAAGTTTTGCAAGTACATCTATGCCGTTTTGAAAGTTTTCCTTTTGCGAACTAAGTATAAAAGGAACATCAGCAGCTAGCGGAGCTGTGTTGAATCCGGATATGAAAATAGCCTTTGGCGTACTGTTAGGGTCTGCAATAACATCATACGGGCGTTGTTTTACAAAAGGCCAGCAACCCGATTCTAATAAATACTTTTTAACATCTGTCGCTTCCAATTTATCAAGCTTTTCCAACTTCTGGGCAACAGCATTGTCGTTTCTATCAGCTGCAATAGACAAGGACATAATCCGTCTTTTGGCGCCACGCTCAATTGTGGTTAGTGTCCCACTAACTGGCGAAACAAATTTTATTTCAGGGTTGCCTTTTGAATAAAAAATCGGCTGTCCTTGCAAGACAGCTTCACCCTCTTTCAAGAGCATTTTTGGCACAACACCATGGAAGTCGTGGGGATAGATGACAAAGTTCTCAGCAGAATCAGCAGATGAGATGTTAAGATCGGCCATTCCACTCATGGGAATTGTCAAGCCTTTACGCAGGGTTATGTCAGCGGACATATAGTGGTTATTTTTTGCATTGCAAATGTAATATAAGGTGCTCAAAAAATGAAGTGTTAGACCCTATAATTACATAATTTTATTAACCGTAAAATAGTTTGTTTAACTTTGACCTATAAGCAACAAAAACAGCTGGGTAACGCCACATCTATAAAATAGCACAAAACACCCGTGAGTACAAAAAAAAATGATTAAACAAAAGCTTCTTTTTTTATTGAGCTGCCAACTCATTTTTGGCCAGCAATTGAGCGTTTTTTCGCCACCAGAGCACATTAAGTCCGTACTATTCTACGTCAACGAGCAAAGTACATCGCTGCCCATTGTTGGATTGAATGAACAAATCACACTTAAATTTGATGATTTAAATGCCGATGACAGCACCTATTACTACACCATAGATCGCTTTGATGCCAATTGGAACAAAACCGATTTATTCAGAGCAGACTACATGGATGGCTATGATGACATGCGCATACAGAGCATTTCCTATGCTGTCGGAACGCTGCAGTCATACATTCACTACACGCTGACGCTTCCCAATGCCCAAACGCGCTTAACGAAAAGTGGGAATTATATATTGAATATTTGGGACGCTAACAGAAACTTAGTTTTACAAAAAAGATTTTTAGTCACCGAGCAACAGACCGCCGTTGGCGTTCGTGTGCAACGCTCACAACGTATTGAAAACATTCAGAGTCATCAAAGCGTACAATTTGTAGTCAACTTGGATGGCTTAAACGTGCGGCTTCCTGAAAAACAAATAAAACCGTTTATAGTTCAAAACCAACGTTGGCAAACATGGCGAGCGGCCGGAAACCCAACCTATAACCTCAACAACCAACTCCAATTTAACTACAAGCCCGAAACCACTTTTGCTGCAGGAAATGAATATTTCTTTTTTGACACCCAAGACATTCGCAGTGGAGGCGGCAATGTAGCTCGTGTATTTCGTGAAGACTTATTTATCTCTGTTTTAAACCCACAATGGGTGCGATCTGGCAGACCCTACACCTATGCGCCCGACATAAACGGTGACTTCCGCATCAATACTTTTCAAGGCAGTAATCCAAATACTGAATCTGATTACAGCCGGGTAGTATTTTCCCTGTTTCCAGAAGATTTTTTGTTTGATGGAAAGCATTTTGTAGTTGGAGATTTTAATCAACATATAGTAGCTGATGAAAATAAACTGGTTTATAATCCTGACTCAGGTCGCTTTGAGGCTGAATTGCTGTTAAAACAAGGTATCTACAACTATAAATTTGTAAGTCTAGATAACAATGGGACGCTTTATGAGAATCTTATCTCTGGTAATTATTGGCCCACTGAAAATGATTATTGGTTATTGATTTACTACAGACCCATAGGCGCACGCTGTGATGCCTTAATTGGCATTGGCAACGCAAATTCAAAAGACATGGGCTTATAGAAAAATGATTATATTTATCCTATGATTCAGCAAGTTACTCAAGGTATCCGCATTTCAGTAAATGCTTTTTTTGAAGGCACCTACTTCAAGAACTACCGCTTGCATTATTCATTTGGCTATCGCATATCCATATCCAATCATGGAAAGGACGCTGTTCAGCTCCAATCTAGACACTGGAAAATTTTTGATTCCCTCAAGCCCACAGCTATTGTTGATGGAGAAGGTGTAGTCGGAAAAAAACCCGTGATTAAACCTGGACAGGTGTATAGCTATCAATCGGGCTGTTTATTAAGCTCGCCTATTGGGGCCATGCAAGGGCATTACGACATGATTAATTTAGCCTCGACTAAAAAATTTCGTGCCTATATCCCTAAGTTTGAGCTAAGCCCCGCTTTTGCCCTAAACTAACCATTAAATATCTTTTTTATGCAAAACGGTTTTTTCTCAGTTCCAAGACCAATTAACGAGCCTGTTCTGGACTATAAAAAAAATAGCCCTGAACGCAAAGATGTTTTAGAAACATACACAACACTATACAACAGTAATATTGACGTACCCCTGTATATAGGTGGTAAGAAAATTACGACTAAGAAGCTTGCTAGAATGTCGCCGCCTCACGACCACAAACACACACTAGGCAGATTTAGCATAGCTGAAGCATCACATGTAACTCAAGCCATTGATGCTGCACTTGCAGCAAGCCCTGATTGGGAAAATACCTCTTTTGAACATCGTGCAAGCGTAATGCTCAAGGCGGCCGATCTGATTGTAGGACCCTATCGAGCTAAGATTAATGCCTCGACCATGCTAGCCCAATCTAAAAATATCTTTCAGGCTGAAATTGACGCCGCCTGTGAATTTGCTGATTTTTTAAGATTTAACGTTGCTTTTGCATCGGATATATACGCACAACAACCCATACAAGGAAGTGGTGTTATCAACCGGGTAGAATACAGACCCCTTGAAGGCTTTGTCTATGCCGTGACGCCCTTTAACTTTACCGCAATTGCTGGTAACCTTTGTGCTGCGCCTGTTCTCATGGGCAACGTTGTAGTTTGGAAGCCTAGCGATCATCAAATGTTTTCTGCCAAAATTATCATGGATATTTTTGAAGAAGCAGGAATCCCTCCGGGTGTCATCAACCTTGTATCAGGAGACCCCGTTATGATATCCGATATAGTGTTGGACCACCCGCAGTTTGCAGGACTGCATTTTACAGGTTCTACAGAAGTGTTTAAACATTTGTGGCAACAGATTGGAAACAAGCTTACCCGCTACAAAAATTATCCAAGAATTGTTGGCGAAACAGGCGGAAAAGATTTTATTTTTGCACATCACACTGCCGATATTCCAACCGTGATAACGGCCATCACACGTGGCGGATATGAATTTCAAGGACAAAAGTGTTCAGCTGCATCACGCATCTATCTCCCTGCCTCTATTGCCGATGAAATAATTGCCGGAGTTGTGAGAAACATCAAAAGCTTTTCAATCGGATCACCTGAGGATATGAACAACTTCATAACTGCAGTCATACATGAAAATGCTTTTGATAAGCTAGTAGGGTATATTGAACAAGCAAAAACAGAGGAGGAAGTCGAAGTGCTTGCCGGGGGAACCTATGACAAAAGCAAAGGCTATTTTATACATCCCACCTTACTCAAAACCACGAATCCACACTACACTACTATGGAAACAGAACTATTTGGGCCTGTTGTCACAGTATATGTTTATGAGGACAACGCGTGGGAAAGCACCTTAGCGTTGGTAGACACTACTTCAGATTATGGACTTACAGGTGCAATTATAGCACAAGACCGACATTTCATTGAATACGCATCAGGAAAGTTGCGCCATGCTGCTGGAAATTTTTACATCAACGATAAGCCAAGTGGCGCTGTTGTGGGGCAGCAACCCTTTGGGGGCAGTCGTGCATCGGGAACCAACGACAAGGCAGGTTCAGCACTAAACCTAATGCGTTGGGTATCACCAAGGTTGATAAAAGAAACCCTTGTTCCCGCTACAGATTATCGCTACCCCTGTATGGACTAAAGCGGCAAATACACCACTTTCTTGGTTTCAAAAAAATCTTCTTTGAAGTGCCCATCCAAATCATAGGTTTTGGCCTTTGGAAAAGGGCTGAGTTCTTCATTAAGGTCACCTCCCTTTAGGTAGAGAATCCCGTTAGAAAGCGCATGCGTACTTTTAGGTTTAATTTTGTGTCGTACCCAAGGTACAAAACGGTCCATGCGTGTAACAGCTCTACTGACAACAAAATCAAAAGTGCCACTTACGTCTTCGGCTCGTTTGTGATAAGCCTTAACGTTGTTAAGCGCTAAGGATTCTGCAACCGCCTGCACTACTTTAATTTTTTTTCCAACAGAATCAACCAGAGTAAACTGTGTCTCTGGAAACATTATGGCAAGTGGAATCCCCGGAAATCCACCCCCGGTCCCTACATCTAAAACACTAGATTTTGGTTTAAACCTCAGCACCTTGGCAATACCTAGCGAATGGAGTGCGTGACGGATATAGAAGTGCGTCATATCGGCACGTGAAATCACATTTATTTGTTGGTTCCACATGTCGTAAAGTGGCTTGAGTTTCACAAACTGTTCTTGCTGTTTTTCGCTTAGAGCGGAAAAATATGTATTGATTGTTGTTTCCATAATTTTTACAAAAATAAGGAAGCTGTTAATTAAAATTTTATGCTTGTTGTTTTATAG